>CAIUKU010000085.1 GCA_903899825.1 uncultured Bacteroidales bacterium
TCATAATTCATAATTAAATTCATACCTTATATATATAGTGATAAAAAATTCAAATAAATATCTTCTAGTCCAATTCTTAATTTTTTATAAATATACGTTAATCTATGGATGGAGGATGTAGGACTTTTCCTAAATTGTTGTAGGATATATCTTACAAAAAAGAGGCGTCATTTAAATGTTAAAAAAAGGGTGAAAAATGAGGTTAAGAACCTGCAAAAGCCTGGAGTGCATATTTTTTTGGTGATATGCTAATACACAACTAAGCAAAGTAATAATTATTACTTTACGCATTTAATAACAATCTATTCGCATGAAATTATACTATAAATTTGTATGAATAAAATGAACTACAAATAACAAAATTGTATATGATGTAAATAATTGCATTTCAATAAGTAATCAGATGAATGCAGATGTAAGTATACAAAATGTCGTAGGAATTTATGCCCATTTCAGCATTAAGTCGTACGATTAAATGTATTTTAATATAAAATACAAAATATATTTAGTATTTTTGTAAAAAAAACAATGGAAAGATTTCAATTTAAAAAGCTAATTAGCTGGAAAAATTCTAATAAAAGGAAACCATTAATTATCCGTGGCACAAGGCAGGTTGGTAAAACATGGTTGATGAAAGAGTTTGGAAAAAGTGCATATTTACAAACAGCATATATTAATTTTGAAAATTCAAAATCGTTGAAGAATTTATTTTTGAATGATTTTGATATTGATCGCATATTAACTGCTATTCAAATAGAAACAAATGTTCAAATTAATCCTGAAAATACACTTATAATTTTTGATGAAATTCAGGAATGTGAAGGAGCAATTACTTCCTTAAAATACTTCTTTGAGAATGCACCTCAATATCATATTCTTGCAGCAGGATCAATGTTAGGTGTAGCTTTACATCAACAGACATCATTTCCTGTTGGGAAAATTGAGTTTTTAGACCTTTACCCATTGTGTTTCGGTGAATTTTTGTTAGCACTCAATAAAAAATCATTATATGATCTATTATTGAGCAAAGATTGGCAATTGATTACAAGTTTTAAAACAAAATATACTGAGCTTTTACGTCAATATTACTTTATAGGAGGAATGCCTGAAGCAGTTGATTCATTTTCAAACGAAAAAGATTTTAAAAAAGTAAGAGATATTCAAATACGCATACTCAATTCTTATGAACAAGATTTTTCGAAACATGCACCCAATGATATTGTTCCCAGAATCAGAATGATATGGCAATCAATCCCTTCACAATTATCCAGAGAACACAAAAAGTTTATGTACGCTAACCTCAAACAAGGAGCAAGAGCTAAAGATTTTGAAATGGCTATGGCTTGGCTCCTTGATGCTGGTTTGATTTATAAAATAAACAGAGCTTCAAAACCGGCATTACCTCTGATAGCATATATGGATATTACGGCTTTTAAACTTTATCTTTTGGATGTTGGATTACTTTGTGCGATGGGAAATATCGACATCAGAACAATTATTGAAGGAAATTCAATTTTTCAGGAATTTAAAGGTGCGATAACAGAACAATATGTTCTAAATGAATTAAAAACAGCTGAAGAATTATCAATTTACTATTGGTCATCTGAGAAATCAACAGCAGAAATAGATTTTTTGGTTCAATCTGGTGAGAAAGTAATTCCAATTGAAGTAAAAGCTGAAGAGAATTTGCAGGCAAAGAGTCTGAAATCATTTTACCAAAAGTATAAACCTTTGATATCCATCAGAACCTCTATGTCAGATTACAGAATAGATGATTGGTTAACAAATCTGCCACTTTATGCTTTTAGTAATTACTGGAAATAACAGTATTGTAATGATTGATTTTGGTTACAATTAATAACTTAAGTCCATAGTTTAAAATAGCGTTGTAAAAATTATAAAATAATTTTGGCTAAAGCCATGTTGATATGCATTATTTTTCACCACGACCTAAAGGACGTGGCTAATGATTAGTCCCGACTTTTAAGTCGGGTTTGAATAATTTATTGATAAAATGGGCTTTAGCCCTAAATATAAAAAATTATTTTAATATATAAATCAATGTCGTTTAGTTAAGGAATTTTAACGCTGACAGGACCTTCGGACGCTGTCAGGTTAATTTGCATATCAGTGCTTTCAGCGTTGATAGACCTGAAAGCGTAAGGATCAAAGCCACTAACCTAACGGCATTAATATATAAATCCATAGTATGCAAAAGCTTAATATTCAATATATGTTAAATATAGTTTACAATTACAATGCTATTTTAAACTACAACCTGACTTAATAACTTAAAACTTAAAACTTCTCATTTCCCCTTGCAAAATCTGGAAAAATTTTCGATTCCATCCTGGTCACCCCTATCTGCAGCAATTTTAAAATTTTTACAGGCTTCGTCGTTGTTTTTAAGGTTTTTAAAATTCACACCTCTGAGATTGTAGAGGTTAGAACGTTTGATTCCTTTTTCATCCAGCAGTTGTTTCAAATCCTGGTTGCTTTTGGCATATTCTTTTAAAAAATAATATGAAAAAGCCCGATTCATAAGAGCATCAGTAAATGAAGGCAATTTGAGTAAAAGCTCAGAATACAAACGCACTGCTGCATTGTAATTATTTGCATTGTAAGCATCCTTTGCAGCTTTGTACAAAGACTGATAGGGCAATAGCATGATTTGATTGTTCAATGCTGTTTTACGTACATTAATAATACTGTCATAAGGGAAATAAGTCGCTGCGGTATCAATAATAGCAGCAGATTTCTGAATATTGCCCGAATTATAATAAAAAGAAGAAGCAAATAACCAGGCTTCTTTATTGTTTTGTATTTTTTTCAGGAAATCCCCGAGTATCACTTCAGCTTCTTTTTGACGATTTTTAAGTTGTAACAAATCACATAAAAAAGAAATATTTTTGAAATTATTAGGTTTCATTTCATACATCTTTTGAGAATAATACAAACTGCTGTCGGAATTATTCAGATTACTAAATGCTTCAGCCATTAAACCCAGGGAAAGGGCATCATAAGGGTTGGCTTTATTGTTTTTTAGGATAGCAATGGCTTCTTCGTTCCGGTTTTCTTTGATCAAATACCGTGCTTTTTGCATTGCAATAGGTAGACCTGTAGTTGTTAAATTGGGGATAGCTGGAAATCCATTCAGGAAGATGGAAGCCGACTGGGTCAGTTTTCCCTTTTTGATATCAGTGGCAATCAGACTTTGTAATTTCAATGAAGTATAGTTTAGGTACAATATATAAATAATTACCGTTAATAATAAGCCAAATATTAAAACAGCCATGAAATAAATACTGTTTTTTTTATTTACACCGGTTTGAGCAGGTGATTGAAATAAATTTCTGTAGCGTTGAATAAAAGAAGTTTCTCCTGTGCTTTCTTCCTGCCTTATATTTTTATTTTCACGATAGAACAATACAATAACAGCAGTAATCAGTCCTATGTATAAAGCAAAGAGCGACTGTATTTCGGGTCTGTCCTGTGGAAAATTGAAAAAAGCATCAAAAATGTAGCAAAACATGCCAACTGCTACAAGAAAAAACAAAGACAGCCATTCTGGTGGATATTTTTTAATCAGTGCATTTACAAATGCCAAAAATGTCAAAATAAATAAAGCAATAAACATCAATCCACCAAAAACTCCTGTTTCAGTAGTGATTTCTATAAAATCATTGTGCGCTTTGATTTGGTAATTAAATCCTTCTACACTAAAATTTTCTTCTTTCAATGTGGCAATTTTCCAGTTACCCAGGCCAACACCAAGTATTGGATTTTCTTTAAAAACATGCCAGGAGCGTTTCCAACCATTTAACCTGGCTTCTGTTGAGGATTCTTTTGCAGTAATAGAGGTCAACCTCCCACCCACACTTTTATTAAAAATGTCTTTGTTTTTAGGATATAAATAATGCTGGGTAGCTGAAAAAACCATGAAAGCAAAAAGCATGATGAAAAGACTGCTCAGCATGAGTTTTAGCTGAGATTTATCATGCGTCTGAAAAAATCTGATAATAAAATAAATGCTGAGAAGTATTGTTAAAGCAAAAAGCCCCAGGTAAAAAGCCCTGGTACTCAAAAAGAACAAAGCAGTTACTGCCAGTAAAAACCCGATGCCTCCCAGTATGCGCCATGCTTTTTTACTGAATACCATTAAAAAGAGGGCAAAAGGAATCTTTATAAAAATAGCAGCAGCCAGAATGTTTTTATGGGAATAAATAGATTTTATATCTTCGAAATTAGTTAATTTACCGCTGATGTATCTCTGAATACCTGAAAAACCTGTTATGCTGTCAACTATGAGTAAGAAACTCATGGCAATACTAATATAAAAGATATTCCTTTTATCTTTTATAAAAAGAATTGAAATCAGGTAAGCTGCTGTAAAAGTGGTAAATATTTTCGAAAAGTGCAGTATTGATTCCACCACATTAATAGCTTTGAAAAAGGAAAGCAATGAAATAATCATGAGTCCTGAATAGGCAATGCCAATGCCGTTTGAGAAAAAAGCAAAATAGTTCCCGGTATGTGACTTCACGTCTTTTCTTGAAAAGAGATAGATAAAGCATACAAGATTAAGAACTGCCAGTGCAAGAAATTTAGGTCCGTTGGAATCCAATGCTTTTGAATTGGGAGTAAGTACGGTAATAAAACCATAAGCAATAAGCAATATAAGATAAATTATATTTACTTTGGAATCGGGCTGTTTTTTTAAACCAGCAGTTGTTGTTTTGGGTTTTTGCTTTGCCATAAAACGAGTATTAAGGATGCTATCAATCGATACTTATCAAATGAAGCTTGAAAATAATTGGTAAAAATACAATATTTTTAATTTCATTAAAAAAATACTTACACAATAAAACCACAAGAATTACATTTATACCATTTAAAACCGAACTCATTTATACATCTCTTTGATATAAAAAGGTCCATAACAAGGATAACTTTACGGTTCTCAGCGGTTAAACCCCTTTTACCGGAGACTTCTGAAAAGAAGAGGCAAATCGCAGCGGCATAAAAATACTAACTGAACTTATAAGCCGTCGGGCAATGTCATTAAGTTAAGGTTAGAGAAGTAAATTTAATTTGCCCGTCAGGGCATTTATATCAATAGAAAAAAACAAATCCAATTTTAAAATTGTCTGTAGGACATAAACCCGAATACAATAAAGAAAATAATGATATATTGTTAATTCCCTAAGGGAAATATCAATTTAAAACCCAATATTTCTATGGATATTGATCTCCTACGAAGAATATTCCTTAACTTAATGACATTGCCGTCGGGTTTTCACTTACAATATCTTAAAATAAGGATAAATGGTAATCCATATCCGCTTAGCGATGAATTATCGCTAAGCGGAACGGAATCTCAACGAGATATTGATACCAGCCTTTTCTCATCAGGCAAGCATATCAACACACTTAAAACTTAAAACCAAACATTCAACAACTTAAAACTTAACATTTTCTTCCGACTTCCATCTTCCGACTTCCATCTTCCGACTTCCATCTTCTGACTTCCATCTTCCGACTTCCATCTTCTGACTTCCATCTTCCGACTTCCATCTTCCGACTTCCAACTTCCAACTTCCATTTACTTCCAGCTAATTTTTACATTTTGAGTACCTATTGAAGTTTGAACCCTTACCAGGTAAACGCCAGGAGATAAATCAAACTTAGCCTTAAACATATTGGCATTGCCAATTGCAGATTTATATACAGAAGCACCGGTAACCGTAAATACTTCAACCAACTGCAATTCTTCACCACATTGGGCAATGATGTTGAGTTCGTTGTTATTTTCAAATACTTTTACCTCTGAGGTAGTTAAAGGAGCATGAACATTGCCGAAACGGATAAAGAATCTTCCGTTGATATGCTCTGTTGGGAATTCAAATTCATAAGTTGTATTTTCTGACAAACTGATCAGTTTTCCTTTGAAACGGTCTTCCAAATAAGCTTGTTCAGTAGATTCAAGACCAAAAGCAGTAATTTTTGCTTTTTTGCCTGCATTTCCGATGATACCTAATGGAATAATCGTATTACTGGTAGTATTGATAGAGTTGATAATTAGCATTTCTCCGGTTGCAGATTGAGAATATATGGCAACTGGTAAATCGTTGAAGAGTTTTTCAGAGTCAAATTTTTCAAAACCAAGCTTGGCATCCGGATTTTTACAAATTACCAATTCATCAATACCTTCATCAGTTTCAGTTTTCAAACGAAGTAAGATTTCATTATTTGAAAAATCTTTGTAATAGCTTGAAGTAGCATGTGTACGGGCTGATGGAGTGAACGCAAGCTTAGGTGAACTATATACTGCTTTTACAAAGAAGCCCTGTAAAGGAGCAATAAATGGTTTTGTATTAGCAGGAACACCCACATTGTTACATGAATTATACGTTCTCAGATAAGAAGTACTTGCAACCGGACTGGAGTTAGGAAACAATGTGTTGTCCCATAAATACAACGTACTGGCTACATTTGTTAATCCTAACAAATTCCAGTTTAAATAAGCAGTATATGGATTTGCCATAAGATTCCAGCTTTGAGTAGCACCAGACCCATTGTAAGTCAGTGAATTTGTATAATCAATTGTCAATGGACTGTAATAGAGTTTACCTGTAAGTGATGTAGTAAAAGTTACATTCGGTTTAACAGCATAACCAGTGGTTGGTGTCAATTGATAAGTTGCTGAAGTAATGAGT
This sequence comes from uncultured Bacteroidales bacterium, assembly GCA_903899825.1. Taxonomy (GTDB): domain Bacteria; phylum Bacteroidota; class Bacteroidia; order Bacteroidales; family JACABE01; genus JACABE01. Next base: position 6,717 of record CAIUKU010000085.1, read on the forward strand.
GCATCCCAGTTACTTCCGTTGATATAAGGCTTCAGCTGAACACTTCCACCCGAAGGTAGCAGCGCAGCAACAGCGGCACCGGGGTTCTTCTTGAAAGGAGATCCAAACAAATGCCAGGTATTGCTAAGATTCCTTTGAACAGTAGCAGCTAAGTCTGAAGTATAATGAATAAATGATGCCCCTGAAGCAATGACAATGCCTGCATTTCCTTTAGAAGCATTATTTATTGTACCCAATACCGTGAATTTACTTCCACTTGCCAATTTCATAGATTTACCGGCAGTAATGCTTAAATTTACGGGAAGTCCGCTAATAATCATTCCTAAGCTATGGTTGCTATTGTCGATGTTTACGTTTTTATCCACAATTAAAGGCGTTCCGGTTAACGTAATGGTTTGCCCGTCAATGGATGAAATAAAACGAATAACTCCGTTATTGGTAATATTTGCAAGTGCTTCACGCAAAGAACCGGGTCCTGCATTGTTATTATTGGTCACAATAATATCATTTCCTGAAGGTGTAAACAATGTAAGCTGTAAGCCATAAGCAGTACCAACACTGTTTGTTGCATACGCTTTTACATAATAGGTATTTCCGGCAGATAATCCGGTAATATAAGATGCAAAAATTCCAGTTCCGTTACCGTTTAAAGTTATAGAATCTAAAATACTTGGATTTCCAGACATATTCCAACAAACACCTCTTGAAATCACAGCTGATCCTGCATCAGAGGTCACATTCCCACCACTTGTTGCAGTGGTAATTGTAATGTTGGAAATGGCAGTTGTTACTACTGTTGGAGTACCCAGAGTAGTTACCGTAAACACTGTTGAGCTGACACTTGTACAACTGGCATTATATGCTCTCACTCTGAAATAGTAAGGAGTATAGGGTGATAAGCCGCTAATAAGTTTTGAAGTAGCCGAGGTAATCGTAAGATTATTATATACTGTTACAAAACTTGTAAAAGCAGCAGAAACTGAAACATCTATTTTATACCCACTTGCACCTGAAACTGCATTCCAGCTGGCAATAAATGAAGTTGAAGTGATACTTCCGGCTGATAAAGTCAACGGAGCAATTGGAGTGGATGGTTGAGCATCGATAGTTCCAGTTGCAGGAGGAGAAACACATCCATTTGCATTACGGGCAGTTATGCTGTAAGAGGTGGTGGCTGCAATACCGGCGAAAATTCCGCTTGTATTTGAATAATCTATCCCATTTTTACTGAAATTCAATCCTGTAATGTCTGATGTAACAGTAAGTGTTGCAGAAGATGATGAACAGCTTGGTTGAGTTACATTAAGCAAAGGCAAATCAGGTGTTATACAGGGTGCACCAGGTACTGTTGTCAATGATTGAACCGCACTTTTACATCCGGTAGCATTATCCACACAGGCATAATAGATTGTCATTGGTGTAGTTTGATTATAAGTCGGCACAACAGTAGCTGTTGTTCCTGTTATATCTGTAAAATAGGTCAAAGTAGTTCCACTACCACAATCCGTTGCATTATTAAAACTACCTCCGCCTACTGAGCATCCTGACTGACAATTGCTTTCTGTTGCTGTAATTATTGGTTCTGTTGGATTTGTACATGTTCCGGGAACTGTAGTCAATGACTGTATTGTACTTTTACATCCTGTAGCATTATCCACACAGGCATAATAGATGGTCATTGGGGTAGTTTGATTGTAGGTCGGCGCAACAGTAGCTGTTGTTCCTGTTATATCTGTAAAATAGGTCAATGTGGTTGCTGTTCCACAATCAGTTGCGGTAGTAAAACTACCTCCACCCACTGAGCAACCAGACTGACAAATGCTTTCTGTTGCAGTAATCAAAGGAGTGGAAGGATTTGTACAGCTTCCGGGAACTGTAGTCAATGACTGTATTGTACTTTTACATCCCGTAGCATTATCCACACAGGCATAATAGATTGTCATTGCGGCA
>CAIUKU010000086.1 GCA_903899825.1 uncultured Bacteroidales bacterium
AAAAAGCTGCCCTTTTTGTGGCAGCTTTTTTTATTGATAATCTATACTCAAATGTATTTAAATTCTTTAAAATAAGTATAGTTAAATAATCGTTAATTGTAAATCTGTTTATAAATATACATTATATTTGCAAAAATATCAAAATCGTTTAATTAATTATTTAAATTCATTTACGCATGAAAAAAATTACTTTCTTTACATTTTTAATGCTGTTTGTAGCAAGTGTTTTTGCGCAAACATGGGAAGCTGCACCAATTCTTGATGAAGCAGGGTCAGTATTAAAGTCAACTAATGCAAGTGGTTGGACATTACAGTTTTCACCAATGATCAAATCAACCAACTGGGGTCCGGGTACCGCTGGTATTGAATCTGATGGCACTAATATTTATGTTGCCAAATGGGCAAGTAACAAATTTTATAAAGTAACAACAACCGGAGCAGTGCTTGATAGTTTTGCACTTACCGGTTCTCCTGCATTTCCTGCAAATAATTGCGTTCGTGATTTAGCTTATGATGGACAATATTTTTATGGATGTTGCAACAACAATATCATTTATAAAATGGATTTCGTTACTAAAGCTATTGTTGGATCTATTACTTTGCCAACAGGCATTCTTGGACGTCACATATCTTATGATCCAACTGCAGACGGTGGTTTAGGAGGATTCTGGGTCGGTGGCTGGTCAGACAACATCGTATTGTACAGCAGAACCGGTGCTGTTTTAAATACTATTCCTGCATCAGGTTTAGGTACAACATTTAGTGCTTACGGATCTGCTTTTGATACTGTATCTCCAGGTGGTCCTTATTTGTGGCTGTATTCTCAAACTGGAACAAATGGAAATCAACTTATTCAGGTTAAAGTTTCTACAAAATTAGCAACTGGTTTAACCCATGATGTTTGCGGTGATATTCCGGGATCAGCTGTTGGATCCGGTTCTGGTGGATGCTTTTTGAAAACTAATTTAATTTCCGGAACTACTACTATTGGAGGTTTAATCCAAGGTACTGCATTCTGGGGTTATGACCTTGCATCAACAATTCCTCCAACTTTTGGTTTATCTGTTAAAAGTCTAAACCTGCAAAGCATTGTATTAACTAATTCTGTGCAAACATTAGCAGGTGTTTTAAATAATTATGGCGCAACAACATTAACTTCTTTTTCATTAAACTATACCATTAACAATGGTGCAACTGTAACTCAAAATGTGACAGCTGCCAATATTGCAAGTTTTGCAAATTATAATTATTCTCATACTACTACATGGACTACTCCTGCAACTCCCGGAACTTACACTGTTAAATTATGGGCATCAAATGTAAATGGCAACAATACATGGAACAGTGATACTATCACAAAGACAGTAACTACTGCTACAACTGTAGCTTACAAAAAAGTGGTATTGGAAGAATATACCGGGATTTATTGCCAATATTGCCCGGATGGACATAAAAAAGCAAATGATTATAAAGCATTACACCCCAATGATGTATTTGTTATCAATATTCACCAGGGTAGTTATGCAAATCAAACAGGCAGTGATCCAAATTTCAAAACAGCTTTTGGTGATGCTTTGGCTGCACAAACAGGTTTAACCGGATATCCAGCTGCTACAATAAACAGACATGTTTTCGCTCCTGCAACAGTAACAGCTACAAGCGACAGAGCAGCATGGCCTACCATGGGAGATCAGATTTTAGCTACACCAACCTATGCAAACGCAACAGTTACTGCTTCGGTTAATTATACTACCAGATTATTAACGGTAAATACTACTGCTACTTATATTGCAAATGGTCCTGCTTTAAACATGATGAATGTTGCATTGCTTCAGAATAACGTAGAAGGACCACAAACAGGTGCCGCTACTTACAATCCAGGTCAGGTATTGCCTAACGGAAAATATAACCATGGTCATATGTTACGTCATCTTTTAACCGGTCAGTGGGGCGATTCTATCACTGTTACTACTTCAGGTACTGTTCGTACAAAAACATATACTTATACTTTACCTGCAAACATTAATGGTGTTAATTTAGATATTTATAATATTGAAGTTATTGCTTTTGTTACTGAAGGAAAACAGGAAATTATTACCGGTGCTGAGTTTAAACTGCCAACTTCAATTACTGAAGTTAACAATGGTATTGATTTTAATGTTTATCCTAATCCTGCAACGGATCAAATGCAGCTTAATTTTAATTTAACAGCTGCTAAAAAAGTAGATGTTAAGATTTATAATAATTTAGGTGTCCTTGTATATTCAGCTAACGAAGGTCAAATGTCTTCAGGCGAACATGCTTTAGATATTAATGTTGCCAATTTTGCAAAAGGTATTTATTTCTTGAAACTGAATGCCGGCGAAAACAGTATTGCTAAGAAAATTGTAATACAATAAACAAATTATAAAACGTAAATTTGAGGGGAGTATTCCCCTCAAATTTTTTAATTAATTAAAGTTTAAAATGAAAAAGCTTCTCTTTATTATTGTTTGCATGCATTTAAGTACAACATTCTTATTTGCACAGAATTTGAAAATTTATCGCAATGGAAATTTGTTGACAAATAATCAGATCATAGATACGAATTGTGGTCTTACCGAATTGGTAAATCTACCTTTGCACGTTAAAAACATATCATCCGCAACGATTAATGTTAAACTAAAAAAAATAGAAAACAGCCTGGTTGCCGGTTCTGAGAATGCATTTTGCTATGCAGGACAGTGTTATAGTCCGGCTACAATGGTATCACTGAATTACTCTGAAATTCCTGCGAATACAATCGATACTACTTTTGTGGCTGATTACAATGCAAATGGAGGTAGCGGTACTTCAAACATCAGATATGTGTTCTTCAATACAGCAAATCCTAGCGATACAGTGAGTGTAATTGTTAGATATAATTCTGCAGTTGGAATAAATAATATATCTGCATCTGATGTCTTTTTCTCGGATATTTATCCAAACCCATCCTCAAACACTGCCAATATTAACTATTCACTTCCCAAAAATACAACATCAGCAAGAATATCAATTCGTAATATTTTAGGTGCCAGTATAACAGATTTAGAATTAAATGATTTAAGTGGGAAAAAAACAATCAATACCAACGAATTAAATGACGGTATTTATTTTTATTCACTCATAGTGAATGAAAAAGTTTTTTATACAAGAAAATTGGTGGTTAAACATTAATTTTAATAAATATATTAAAA
>CAIUKU010000087.1 GCA_903899825.1 uncultured Bacteroidales bacterium
AAAAAAAATTAGAATACCTAACAATATTTTTATATTAAGGTTTTTTTAGTGTAAAAATATTAATTAAAATACTGTAAAATAAATGAATACCAGAAATCTCTTTTAAAGAAGACTTTTCAGGAATTATTTTAAAAAAAATAAATAATCTTTTTGAAATCAGTTTTTTATTTAAAATACTTTTTATAATTTTGCACTCCGATTTTTGAATTAAGTATATATAACATTAATGTATTCATAATCCACAAATTGACCATAGATATCTTTATTTATTAACCAGGTAGTTACGACTGCCATAAAAAAAACAAAATGACAGAAGAATTAAATGTCAACCCAGAAGCTGAAAACAGCGAAGAAATCAATAATCAGATTGAAGAACAAGTTTCAGATGCAGCAAAAGAAGAAGAAGTAAAAGAAGAAGAAATTCTTGCTGCTGAAAATGCTGCCACTGCTCTAACAGAAGAAATTACTGAAGTTGAAGCAGAAGTAAAAGTAGCTGAAATTAAACAAGAAGAAGAAATTACAGAAGAAATTGTAGTGCCTGTTGCTACAAAACCTCATTATGTAAAAGAAGTAATTTCTCTGGAAGATTTCGACTGGGACGCTATCGGAAAAAAACAATTAAATTATTCTTCCGATGAAAGAAAAAAATTAGAAGATGTATATGACAAAACATTTAGCCAGATTGTTGAACAAGAGGTTGTTGAAGGTATTGTCGTTGCAAAAAACAACCGTGAAGTAGTTGTAAATATCGGTTTCAAATCAGACGGTGTGATTCCTGTTTCTGAGGTAAGATACAATCCTAACTTAAAAATTGGAGATACCATAGAAGTATACGTTGAAAGCCAGGAAGATGTAAATGGTCAATTAATTCTTTCACATAAAAAAGCAAGACTTTTAAAATCTTGGGACAGAGTTAATAAAGCTTTCGAAACTCAGGAAATTATTACCGGTTATGTTAAATGCAGAACCAAAGGTGGTTTAATAGTTGATGTTTTTGGAATTGAAGCTTTTTTACCAGGTTCACAAATTGATGTGAAGCCTATCAGAGATTATGATATTTTTGTAGAAAAAAATATGGAATTCAAGGTTGTTAAAATTAACCATGAATATAAAAATGTAGTTGTTTCTCATAAAGCGTTGATTGAAGACGAAATTGAACAACAAAAAGCTGAAATAATAGCTAAACTCGAAAAAGGACAAGTACTTGAAGGTACAGTTAAGAATATTACTTCTTACGGTGTATTTATTGATTTGGGTGGCGTTGATGGTTTAGTTCATATAACCGATTTATCTTGGGGTAGAATTAATCATCCAGAAGAAATTGTTACTTTGGATGAAAAAATCAATGTTGTTATTTTAGATTTTGATGAAAACAAAAAACGTATCGCTTTAGGTTTAAAACAATTAACTCCTCATCCATGGGATGCATTAGATGCTAAACTGGCTGTTGGTGATAAAATAAAAGGAAAAGTAGTAGTAATAGCCGATTACGGTGCATTTATGGAAATTGTTCCTGGTGTTGAAGGCTTAATTCATGTATCTGAAATGTCATGGTCACAACATTTGAGAACTGCTCATGATTTCCTTAAAATTGGCAATGAAGTTGAAGCTGTTATTTTAACACTTGATCGTGAAGAAAGAAAAATGTCATTGGGTATCAAACAATTAATTCCAGACCCATGGACAAATATTGCAGATAAATATCCATTAAAATCTAAACACAATGCAATTGTTCGCAACTTTACCAATTTTGGTATATTTGTAGAATTAGAAGAAGGTGTTGATGGTTTAATTCATATTTCTGATCTTTCCTGGTCTAAAAAAATCAAACATCCTGCTGAATTTACAAAAATTGGTGATTCTATAGAAGTAATTGTATTAGAAGTGGATAGTGAAAACAGACGTTTAAGTTTAGGTCATAAACAATTGGAAGAAAATCCTTGGGAAATCTTTGAAACTGTTTTTACAGTTGATTCAATCCATAAAGGAACGATAGTAAGTTCTTCTGATAAAGGTGCTATCATTGCTTTACCTTATGGTGTAGAAGGATTTGCTCCTCTCCGTCACCTGGTGAAAGAAGATGGTAGTAATGCAAAAACTGACGAAACCATAGATTTTAAAGTACTTGAATTTTCAAAAGACAGTAAAAAAATCATAGTTTCTCATAGTAAGATCAATCAGGATACTGCCAATGAAGAAAAATCAAAAACAGATACTGATAATAAACGTAAAGAAAGAGATCAGAAGAAAAGTGTTAAACAAAATAACGACAATTTAGAAAGATCTACACTGGGCGACATCGAAGCTTTATCAAACCTTAAATCTGAAATGCAAAAATCTGAAATGGAAAAATTAGAAGCCATGACAAAGAGAGAGCAGGACAAAAAAGTTAAGAAGACTAAAGAAGTTGCTGTTGAACCTGAAGTTACTTTAGAAAATGAAACTACTAATGAAGCAGAAGTGAGTCCTGTACAGGATGAAGTTTTGCCAGAAGTATCTGCCGAATCTGAAGTTATATCAGAATCTTTACCTGAAGAAGAAACTACTAAATAATATAGTATATTCATAATTATTAAAATCCCGGTTTTCCGGGATTTTTTTTGCTTATTTTTTTAATTCAATTAAAATAGGTAGGTTTGTGAACTTAAAATAATAAAATGAAAGCATTTTCAGTTACAATACTTGGTTGTGGATCTGCAACTCCAACAAAATTAAGATATCCAAGTTCTCAGCTTATTAATATTCATGATAAATTGATATTACTCGATTGCGGAGAAGGGACTCAAATGCAGATGCGAAGGTTTTTTATCAAAAACAATCGCATTAATTATATTTTAATCAGTCATTTACACGGAGATCATTATTTAGGTTTAATGGGTTTATTGTTTACTTTTCATTTGTTCGGACGAACCGAAGAAATGCATTTGTATGCACCTCAGGATTTGAAAGAGATTATTGATTTGCAGTTAAAGGTTTCAAAATCACAATTGTTATACCCACTTATTTTTCATGCGATTACCTCTGATACAAAAGACTTGTTATTTGAGTCCAATACTTTTAAAGTATTTTCGTTTCCTTTACAACATAGCGTTCCTTGCTGGGGTTTTGTCTTTGAGGAAAAAGAAACAGGCTGTAAGATAAAAAAATCATTTATTGAGCAAGAGCATCCAAATATTGAAGATATACAGAAAATTAAAAAGGGTGAAGATTATATAAATATTGAAGGTGTGATATTTAAAAACGAAGAAATTACTATGCCAGGAGATGCATTGCGCAGCTATGCATATTGCTCCGATACACTATATGACGAAAATATCATTCCATATATTGAAAACACAACCTTATTATATCATGAAGCTACATTTATGCATGACAAAGCTGACATAGCCAGACAAAAATTTCATGCTACAGCTAAAGAAGCAGCAACAATTGCCTGTAAAGCCAATGTGAAAAAACTCATACTTGGTCACTTTTCTGCCCGTTATGAGGATACTTTCCCATTGTTATCCGAAGCTCGTGAATATTTCCCTAACACTGTTGAGGCAGAAGATGGACTAAAAATAGAAGTAAATAGCTCTATTTAAGATCATGTATTTATAAATGGATTAAGAAATGTCTTGAAAAAATTGTTCATTTAAGATAGCTGTATTTGTTTGAATTTTAGTTTTTTCTAAAAGCAAAATTGTAAATTGTTTTTCGTTCTGAAGACATAAAAAACAGATTACTGTGAATATATTAAAC
>CAIUKU010000088.1 GCA_903899825.1 uncultured Bacteroidales bacterium
AATTGATGCTAATGCCGTAACACCTGAAGTAATATTCATAGCAGCTGGTAATCCATCAACAGTCTGGCTTGTATTCATCAGAACAGAATTGTGATAAATATTGTATCCACCACCCAGAGTAACAATCATCCCATATCCATTATCGGCCGATCCGGATCCTAAAGTATATCCATAAGCTGCTATGTCGTATATAAAGTTGTTATAAACACTTATGTTCGAAGTATTTGAACTTGACGAGAGCATAATGCCATTGCAACCGTATCCTCCGCTATTAGTGTTTTTAATATTGCTGACTTTGTTATTAAAGACATTAACACCTGTGCTTACTCCCTGAATATTAATACCACTTACAGTGCCGGTAGTTGCAGTCAACATGCCTGATACAGTATTGCCTGAACATGCAGAGTTTACAGCCCCACTTTGAACTATTCCCCAGAAGGCAGCTGCACCATTTTGAGTTAGACCTGTAACAGTGTTGTTTGTAATGCTGGTATTAGGGCTAAAAGATAAAATTCCGGCAAAAGATAAGCTGGTTCCAGAGTTAGACAAGGTTGATAATGTATTGTTGTTAACACTGATATTTGTTGCTGTTATACCCGGATTGATATAAATACCTGTCAATGCGTATACACCCAAGTTGGTTGATGATAAGTTTGTGAAGGTATTACCTGATATAGTTGCACTGTTTGTACCAGTTGCAAGCCAGATACCTTTTGGGCTTTCAGCATTTGCATTCGCAATATTACCGATCTGGTTGTTAGAAACGGTTGCACCATCCACACCCTGAATATAAATGCCTATTAAACGGATTGAATTTGCTCCTGCAGTATTCAGATCGTTGCCTGTAATAAGCAGACCACTGCCGTTACCAGCTGCAACCGTTGCAAAAGCATATATCCCGATATAGGCCTTTTGAACGCTGTTATTTTGTATGGTGATGTTGTTAAAATAGCCTGCTGTACCAGCAACATCAGAGACTATTAGTGCTGTACCGCTATTTACACCATTAATAATAACAGTATTTTTAATAGTTACTCCGGTTATCGGAACAGAACCAGTAGAACATACCAACAGCACATTAGGTGAAGTAACACTGGTATTTGTTATGGTTAGATCTCTTGATGTGCCTCCGGAGTTTGATCCATCAATAATGGTATAGTTATTCATTATTTTAAATACTGGTCCGTTAGCGGATGCTCCGGAAATGGAAGCAGTAATGCCATTTGCAGGTTTGATGGTTAAGGTGTTTGTTGCGCTCGCACCCGGATTAGCGTTGATTACCAACGGTAAAGTTTCAGCAGCATAACTTGCATCAGTCAGATTCAGGGTCAAAGGACCACATAATTCGCTGTTATTTAATGCTGTAATTGCGGCAGTAAGAGTCGCATAATCACCTCCGGCACCTACAGTTTTTGTTCCGGAAATACAACCGACAATTGTGTAAGAGCTTGGTATAGCTGGAGGTGCTGATGCCAAAGGAGGACTGGCTGTTACTGTTGCTCCTGAAGGTGCGGATGCAACATTAGGTGTTGTAGCCTGATCCTGAGCCACAAAATAATACTTCACAACATCTCCAGTGGTTACTCCTCCTCCAAAAGAAAAGGTATACTGGTTTCCGACTATTGTTGTCGGAGCTATCGGCCCTGTAAATGCACCGGCATTTATAGCCCAATACAGAACAGGCTGGTTTGCAACTGTACCAACTAATGAAACATCGGTTATTGTTGCCGTTATTGACCTGACAGCAAAAGAAGATGTGTTTGCTAAAGTAGTGTAAGTTATTGACGGAGGTGTGAGATCAAGCAGAGTGAAGTTTCCCTCATCTGCGCCCATATCAGGAGCTGCTCCTGTACCAGCATACCCTGTTTCTCCGAAACGGATATTCCCGTCGAAGTCATCCGTAACGGCTATCGGTGAAGTAATACGTTGTCCTCCGCTTTCACATTGTGTTGCTGTTGAAGTTGACAGATGCAGGTTATAAGGAGTGGAGGCTACATTTAAAAATGGTGCATTCTCTGTAATAGAAGCAGCATCACGTGGAGCAACCAAAGTTTTAAATGAGGCTAACGTCTGATAAGGAGCAGTTCCATCATAATAAATGAGATTATTTCCTGCCGGGTTACCCACATAAAGTACGTTGTTATTTGAATTGGCAGAATAAGAAGTTAATGTTGTGGTCGACCGGCGGTAAGCAGATGTAAAACCGGTAGCTCCGTTTGGAGTCGAAACATTTACCAATATATTGTTACGCAGTTCAACAGTTGGAGTAGTTGAAGCATAAACGGCTGCTGATCCAAACAAGGCACCTGTACTGGTCGCATTCAGATAAACGGTGTTGTTGTAAATATTGTCAGTTGTTCCGGCCGAAGCATATATTCCGGCCAGAGGGATTGCGGCATTGGCCGCTGGGGTTCGCAAATCACTGATAAAATTATTATAGATATGCGTGGTAGTACCACCAGCGATATAAACCCCATAAACAGTACCACTGGCATTTGAAGCTGACAGATTGTGAATATTGTTGCTTTTAATGGAATTTGCTGTTCCAAGTACATTATATATACCATAAACAGATACTGCTCCGGCTGAACTTAATCCACTCACAACATTGTTGGCTGCGGTAAGCAAAACCGGGGCTGTTGATGCACCCAGATAGAGTCCATAAATTGCCCCGCTTCCTGTGAAATTGGAAACAGTATTTCCATTTACA
>CAIUKU010000089.1 GCA_903899825.1 uncultured Bacteroidales bacterium
ACCTAAAACAACAAAAAAACCGATGTATATGGTTTTATGCATCACATCGGTTTACAGCAAGGGACATAAACCAAAGACTTCTGCTTTTCCTTCCCTTTTAATTCTTAAATTAAGTTCTTATAAATTGATTTTCAATCCTATATTGAGGCCAAAGCTACCAAAAGGATATTTTTCAATTAATAATTTATCGGGTTGAGAATCCGGTGATGGATTGCCTTGTTCTGTAGTATATGATTCAACGAATTCTATTTGTCTTTCTTTGGTTGTCAGATTTGGTATCAGATCAGCACCATTTTTACTGGCTTCTGTAATTTCTCCCTTGGTTGGAGCATAGGACAGGTTTACCATGTTGATTTCAGCAAAGAAGGAAAGATTTTCGCTAATATTAAACAATACACCTGCTCCTGCAGTCAAGCCCAATGCTATTCCACCGTTATATTCTGATTTTGTTACCCAAATGTCGCCATCATCATAATCTAAAGTTTCATACATGATAGCGCCGCTACCTATCATCATTCCAAATTTTGCATACGGATTAATATTTTTAAAACCTGCAGCAATTACCAAAGAAGGATTAAATCTTATCATATTTGAATAGATAGTGTAATCTACTGTGCGGTTAGAATAAATATCTTTTGCTACAGACTTTCCACCCATCAGGTAAGAAATGCCTAATTCAAGACCTACATTTTCATTAAACATATACCCTATCGTTCCACCAATATTTAATCCTTTTCCAAAAGACAGATTCACCTGCTCTCTGGTGGTGAAATTATTTTGCCTGGTATAATTGTTAAAGTTTAAACTTGATAAATTTTGCGAACTTGCCCCAATTCCATAACCAATATTAATATTTACATAAGCTCCCTGCGCTGATATTGTATTTGCAATCAAACTGATGACTACAATCATCAGGCATTTTTTTAAATTAATTCTTTTCATAATTAACAGATATAAATTTTCCTACTCATTTGGCTTTTCAGCATACGCCCCGTTTTTTAAGTGTTGTCTGGTCTCCACTCTAAAGAAATTCCAGTTAACAAAAGTATATGTATTGATACTGATAGACATTACATAATTAAATCTAAGATTTGCATATTTCACACATTCTTACAATCGTTTTATGTTTTGCTGAATAAATCAAAAAAAAACAATAATTAAATGGAGAACAAAAAAATTAGTTAGTTTTGTTTTTGAAATTTAATCTGTTGTAAGAAAATGAGTCTGAGCAAACAACTGCTATTTGCAGTAATTGGAATACTGTCTATATTGAAAGTCAATGCACAGCAATCCCATTACGAATGTATTGCAGTAAATAAAGATACATTAATAAAGGATATTAGGTTGTATGGAGCATTGCTGCATCAGCACCAGGATTTTTTCAATAAAGCATTTTCGTTTCAGGGAATTGAAACCGGTGTAATGATCAATCATCAATTTTTGTTTGGAGTATATGGTGCTGCATTTGTCTCAAATCTTGAAGTTAAGCCGGTTAAAACCTCAATGTTTGTTAATATTGTCAAAGCAGGCATTTTGGTCGGTAAGTTAAGTAATGAACATAAAGTTTTACATGGCGGCTGCTTACTGAATATCGGATATTTTTCATTGAAAGCAGACTCCGGTAATTTTGCTTTATTCGCTTCTTATGAAACTGAAATAAAGATAAATGGATTGGTATTGTCACCTCAATTATTTGCTGAATTGAATATTACAAAATGGATGAAATTAAGGACAGGACTTGCCTGGCAATTCTATAGCTTTGAAAATCAATCAATCATTACCAAAGAGCATCTGCAAAATATTTCATTAGATTTTGGATTCATCTTTGGAAAGTTTGATTAAAAACATATTAACAATATATAAATTAACATTTTAAAATATATTATTATGAAAAATGATAAGCTTTTCACAGATCTTCATCGACTTATAGCATCACAAGACTTTAAAACAGAAGCTGAATTAAAAAAATTTCTGGATACAATTATTGGTAAAGAAATCCCTTCATTTCCTAAAGAAGCCTTATCTTCAAAAGAGCAGGCACAGGATTTGATTTTTGAAGCCAGTGAACTATCAAAAAAAGAAGGTCTTAAAAAGGTCAAAGAGGCGCTTCGTCTTGATTCGGATTGTATTGAAGCTTATGAATATTTAGGTTCTGTCGAAACCTATGCAGAAATAGCAATTGTTCATTACAAAAAAGGCATAGATATAGGCAGAAAACTATTTGGAGGAAAATACCTTGAAGAGCACAAAGGCAAGTTTTGGGGCTTTCATGAAACGCGACCTTTTATGCGTTGTTTACAACAATATGCTGACTGTTTATATTTTTTTGGAAAAGTGAAGGAATGTGTTGCAATACTTGAAGAAATGATTGAATTAAACCCAAATGACAATCAGGGTGCCAGGGATCATCTGCTGTTATATTTAATAGAAACAAAAGAATTTGATAAGTTTGAAAAATATTCCAAACAGTTTAAAGGCGATGGTATGGCTTTTACTTTATATAACAACGCTTTGTATGCATTTATCAAAGAAGGGGAAAGCAATAATGCCTTAAAAAAATTAAAAACTGCTTTAAAAGCCAACAAATTTGTTGCAGGTCGTTTATTATCAGCAAACAAAACAACCAATCTACCCGGAATGCATGGTATTGGTGATGAAAATGAAGCAGATTACTATTCTTATTTTGCTCATAAAATCTGGAAGAAAACAAACGGAGCTATAGAATGGTTAAAGAAAAATAGTTAAGTTTTAAGTTGAATAAAGTTATAAGAAAAAGCTTATAAATCCTTTAAATAAATAAAATATATAAATTGGCATTAATTTATCTTTAAATATCAGCATTATCTGAGTCATCCGTGTTCCAGATTCATAAAAAACAGAACACAGATAATAAAGCATCTTTTATGAATGCCCTCCAGGCATTTAGGGTTTATACGACTTATGTTGTTGCAAGAATGGATGTCCTTCAGACGTCAAATAAACAGCGTACATGGATGAAGTATCGCTAAGCAGAGCATCAGTCTTCGGCCTTTCTAGTTATCATTTCCCTTTATGCTCTATTTCCTTTTTATTCACTAATTCCCTTTTATCCGCTACCTCTCTTTCCACTACTACCCTTTATCCGCTAAGCGATGAAGAATAGCTGAGCGGATCTTTGTGCTTCCAACTTCCGGCTTATCTTCCCCTTCTCTTAATCAGTCTGAGATTGTGGGTGTATTTCTGCAAATCTGCGTTAAAGATGCCGTTGTGGTCGATGGTATCGATGCGGACCTTGCCGGAGGCATGAATGATTTGATGGGCATTATAAAGGATACCAACATGGGTTATATTTCCCTCATCATTGTCGAAGAACAAAAGGTCGCCGGCTTCGGCTTCGGACAAAAAGCCCAGGGTTTCGCCAGCCAAGGCCTGTTGGGAAGCATCACGGGGCAGGTCAAAGCCGGCCAGGCGATACACCATCTGTGTAAAACCTGAACAATCGATACCAAAATGGGTACGACCGCCCCATAAATAAGGAGCCCCCAAATAGCGGGCTGCAAAATGAATGATGTCTGACTTCTCAGCTTGGGGTGTAATAATATTTCCTTTGAAAAAATAAGTTTCTCCTGCAAAACCAAATTGATTTTCTACAGGTAAAATAAGACGGCTTCCCATTAATAAGGGAAAAGTATTACCGCTTGATTTTTCTGTGACGGTTGACTGCAAGTCGCTGACCAATACTCCGGGTTGTGCATTCAGGATCCGGAGAGCAGCTGCTGAGAGTGCAAGGTATTGTCGTTGATGGATCCAACCGGTATATTGATCAGTATGGAGCTGAATCTGCAGCCAGTTTTCCTCTTTATGTAAGATATCAAAAGTTTCGCCAAAGAGCAGTTGTGTGGTCATTTCGGAAGAATGTCCGGCAGAGCGGCGGACCGGAACAACACTTAAATTACAGATACCGTATTGCATACTGAGTTGTTGGGGTTAAACGAGTCCTTTTTCGATAAGATTTACTATGATTTCTATAGGTCTGTCCTCACCTTCGGGATCGTAGGTTGTTTTTAAGTTATAGCCAAACAGACGGGCAAAAGCCTGGTAGAAAAAAGCTACGAATTTACCCCTGAGTTCCTGTACCAGGGCATAAGAACTGCTTCCGGTTTCGCGGTAGAGCAGTTTGATCAGTATTTTTCCCTGAGAAAAGGTGAGGTTTTTAAGGTCGTTCCCAAATTCATCCTTGATTTCTTTTTCAGCTCTCTTCATGATTCTGCGTCTTTCACCTTCGTTGGGTGCTTTAGCAAGAATATCATTGTATTGGCGAAGTTTTACGCCTGCAAGTTTGGCATAGGGATAGACTTTTTTTACATTTCTCACCAGACGGTCAAAATTTCTTTTTTCCTTTTCACTCAGAAATACCCTGGTAGCACTTACATTGATAGTAGCAAGATCGTAAAAAGGGATGGTATCGCCATCTACTACCCTGGCATAGGTAACGATGCGCTTTGGCAGCGGATCCTCCTGCCCCTGCACAATGCAATAGCTGAATATAAATATGAATACTGTGAGAATGTTTTTATTCATGGTATAAATCCTGCATCAAAATTACAAAAATATAGACATAAAACGAAGAAATTTAAAGATTGTTTTATTGTTAACTGATAGTTTTTAATGATCAGCGTTTTTTTTCTTCAAAAAAAAAGAACAACCTCAGACTACTCACAAATTATGTGCCTTTAATAAAGCAACTTAAAACTTTAACACTTAACACTTAAAACTTTTTTCTATCTTTCAACTCCCATCTTCAACTCCCATCTTCCAACTTAAATCAAAATAATCAGATTTTTTTGTTAAAAACATGAAGGTTTAAAAATAATTTATACTTTTGCTTTTACATTTAATAATAAGACAATGCAATCAAACATTAATTTTGACCATTTATTCAAATCATTTAATACACAGAAAGTATTAATTATTGGCGATGTAATGATTGATGCCTATCAATGGGGTAAAGTAGAAAGAATATCGCCTGAAGCACCAGTTCCGGTTGTTTTGATTCAAAAGCATGAAAACCGTCCGGGAGGTGCAGCCAATTGTGCATTGAACATTCAGGCTTTGGGAGCCGAACCTATTTTATGTTCTGTTATAGGAGAAGATGAAAAAGGAAATGAATTTATTAAAATGCTGCAGGATAAAAAAATATCCGACAAAGGCATTATGAGAAGCCCAAACAGAAGGACTACCATTAAAACGCGGATTATCGGCAACAATACTCAAATGCTAAGGGTGGATGAGGAGATAACTGAAAATCTGAGTGATTCAGTCAGTGAACAGTTTATCGCTTTAATCGGCAAAATCATTGCCAAAAACAAAATCGGCAGTGTGATTTTTCAGGATTACGACAAAGGCGTGATTACACCATTGATCATTGAAAAACTCATTCCGGTATTCAATGAACTCAATATTCCCATTGCTGTTGATCCCAAAAAACGGAATTTCAATCTTTATAAGAATGTAAGTCTTTTTAAACCCAACCTGAAAGAATTAAAAGAAGGCTTACAAATAGAATTTGATGCAAACTCCATACCTGAGCTTTCAGCTGTAGTTACACATTTGCTGGAGCAACACAATGTAAGAATTGTGCTCACTACCCTTTCCGAAAAAGGTATTTATTTCAGTTGTAATTCAAAAGACAAAGGCAGACTCAATATGCTGATTCCTGCTCATGTCCGATCCATTGCTGATGTTTCAGGTGCAGGAGATACGGTAATCAGTACGGCAGCACTTTGCCTGGCTATCGGATTAAGAGGCTATGATATTGCATACATATCAAATCTGGCAGGAGGTTTGGTTTGCGAACAAATTGGCGTGGTACCTGTTGATAAAGCGCAATTACTTGCCGAATTAAAATCATTAAAGCAATAAAACTACCTTTGAAAGAAACTGAAAACATTGTAAATGCCGGTAAAAAAGAATATGTCAGAAATATGTTCAACAGTATTGCCGGGCGTTATGACTTTCTGAACCACTTTTTATCCATGAATATTGATTATTTATGGCGTAAAAAAGTAATTTCGATGCTCAAACCTTACCATCCGCAAACTATACTTGATATTGCCACTGGAACAGCAGATCTGGCAATACAAGCAACAACACTAAAGCCAAAACAAATTACCGGCATTGATATTTCAGAAGAAATGCTAAAAATCGGGCAGAAAAAGCTGAGTGAGCTGCATAAAGAGTGTATCATTCAACTCATGACTGCAGATGCTGAAAATATGCCATTTGAAAATAACAGTTTCGATGCCTGTATGGTTGCTTTTGGGGTTAGGAATTTTGAAGATTTAAAACAGGGCTTATCAGAAATGCACAGGGTACTGAATCCCAATGGTCAGGTTGTCATCCTTGAATTTTCAAAACCAACACAGTTTCCTGTAAAACAAATCTACGGGTTTTACTTCAAAAGAATATTGCCTTTTCTTGGCAAGATGATTTCGAAAAATGATGATGCCTATATGTATCTTCCCGATTCTGTCAGCAAATTTCCCAATCCCTCCAATTTTATTTTATTGCTCAATGAAGTTGGTTTTACTAAAGTAATTGCGCATAAATTGTCATTCGGGATTGCAACCATCTATTTTGGCGTAAAATAAAAAAGGACTAATATCGTTAGTGAGGACAAAATTGAATATCCGGAAAATGAAATTATTTAACATCAATAAATACGTATTTGTTTTTTTAATTTGTTGTATAGCCTATTCACAATTGAATGCACAACGTATACGTATCCCGAATAACCGAAATTATGATTTAAAATCCTATCATTTTGGATTTCTGCTGGGTTTGAATCAGATGAATTTTATCATCCGGAATATTGAAAATTTACGTCCCCTCGATACCTTGTACGGGATCGAATCCACACCCAAAATGGGTTTTAATATCGGAATTGTTGCCGATTTACGTATCAGTGAATTCATAAATCTTCGCTTTATCCCTTCTTTGTCTTTTGGAGAAAGATCACTGAATTATTTTATCAAGTTTAACAATAAAACTGTTGCCAGTGTGGAAAAGAAAGTAGAATCCACTTATATCGAATTCCCCCTGGAACTGAAACTACGTTCGCAGCGCATGATTAATACCAGGGCTTATGTGTTGGGGGGCGCAAAATACTGTCTGGATTTAGCTTCACAGGCCAAGAAAAAATCAGAAGAAGATGAAGTGGTCATCAAACTTAATAAAAGTGATATTCTTTTAGAACTTGGAGTAGGATTTGAATTTTATCTGGTATATTTTAAATTAGGCACCGAAATCAAAATGTCCTATGGAATTACCGACTTGTTGATACGTGAAGATAATTTATATACCAACGGTATTGAAAAGCTTAACTCAAAAATGCTTCAATTTTCACTCACCTTTGAATAATTATTTTGTTCTTCATTATTGTCTTTTACAATCTTCGCATCCATTTTCATTATTTCTGCACGTAGTTTGGTTTACCTATTTTGCAGAATAAATGTAAAAAATCAGTAGTATACTATTCGGAAACTGAATAAATTCAGAACTTCATATTTACAAAACTTTACAAAAGGATAGTTGCAAAATGAAATATGTTTTCAGGAAACAAATGGTTTTTAAATAAAATACTGTATTACAATTCTGCCATCAATTGTTTTAGCTTGATTTCGGCTATTTTTAGCATGTATTTAAAATTAATCAAGCGGGTAGAAGATTGTACATAGTTTTCCTGAGCCTGATGCACTTCCAGTGAAGTAGTTTGTCCCAGTTTCATGCGTTGTAAACTTATTTCGAGCATTTCTTTTGTAAACTCATTGTTGGTGGTTTCAATATTGAGCAAACGTTGTTGATTTTCAAAATTAGCAATGGCATTCAGCATTTCTTTATTTACTTCAAGTTTTGAATTTTCAAGCCTAAATGATGCTGATGAAGCTTCTAATTTTGCAATTGAAATCTGTCGGTTTATATTACCCGATTGAAAAAGCGGAATAGAAATGCTGCCTCCTAACTGTGGTCCGTAGGATTGGCTTTTCAGCAGGCTTCCCGCTGAATTGTCGGTTAGTGATATATAGTAGCCTGCCCTTACATTGATAAGCGGATACCGCATTCTGATATATTCACTTATATTAAGCCTTGCAATATCCATTTGTTTTTGAAACGATAATATGGTAGTATTGGAAGCATTCAGTTTTTTGCTTAATTCAGTTTTGTCAAAGGTGTATGTGGGCGGAATAGAATCGTTCACTTCAAATACGTTTTCTGCATTTGCACCGATGAGCTGATTTAAATTCTTTTTGGCAGCATTTATCGTAAATTCCTGGTTAATGGAATTTTCCAGATATACATTCAGATCAATTTTTGCCTGAAGCAAATTAGTTTTCAGCAAGGATCCGTTATCGTAGGATACCTGCAGAATCTTTACCAGTTCAGTATTATAGTTGATGACTTCTTTGATGGAAATCAACTGTTGTTTTTGTCGTACAACCTCGTAATATGCTGCAATCACATCATATTGGGTTTGCAATACCTTGTCCTTAAACTGTAATTCGCCCAATGATTCCATTTCATTCAGTTTATTTTTGGTGATAAACATCTTTCCTCCGTCGAAAAGGGTCCATGTTAATTCTGTCCCGGCACTGTAGGATTGGGTCGATAATCCTGTATAATTAGTTTCAGCTCCGGTTGAATATGCCTGATCCATGTTATTTACCTCATAAGTACCATTTCCAAAAACAGATACATTGGGCAACATACCTGCATTGCCCATTGTATTATTTATTTTTAAAATTGAAGCATCATTACGGGCCATCAATATGCCGTAATTGTTTTTCAAAGCAATCCTAACTGCATCATCCACGGTTAGAATGACCTGAGCATCAGCTATTGAAAATAAAGTTAAGAATGATATTATTAGAAATGATTTCATATCAATTGAGAATTAGGAATTAGGAATTAGGAAAATTTAGAGTTGTTCCTGATTCAATTCATTTAAGTTTTATTGTTTTAATAATTGACCCGGTTATTTTTAGTATTTCTTCGCAATCGTTTAATAATGATTGAGCCTGATGTTCGTCAAAGAAGTTTGTGTCTTTCAAAAGTCTTATCCAAAAATGTGTTTCACGAGCTTCTTTATAAACAATATTAAGTTTAGCATAAAAGTCTTTTTCCGTTTGACCACCGATTGCTTCCTCTGTATTTGCACCAATAGAAGTACCACTTCGCAATAATTGTTTGGAAAGAACATATTCTTTTTTCTCTTCTACTAAAAACTTATATGCCTGTACTATTTTTATTGCAAAAGTATATGTTTTCTCCTGTATTATATTGCCACTTTTCATATCCTGATTTTTGATTCCTAATTCTCAATTCCTAATTCCTAATTAAAAATTGTGTTGTTTTTCAATTTTCTTACCAGACATAAAAATATAAGTAACCGGTATGACAAATAAGGTAAGAATCAGTGCAAAAAGTAATCCTCCTACTACAACAATACCCAATGAAACCCTGCTTTGAGCACCTGAACCTATGGCAAAAGCAATGGGAAGTGCTCCACACATGGTTGCCAGTGATGTCATTAAAATCGGGCGAAAACGAGCGGCAGCAGCCTCAAATGCAGCTACTCTTTTGGTCAAACCGGATTTTCGTTTTTGATTGGCAAATTCCACGATTAAAATTCCGTTTTTAGTTACAATACCTATAAGTAGTAACATACCTATTTCAGAAAAAATATTTAAGGTTTGTCCGAATATCCATAGCGAAAGCATAGCACCGGTAATGGCCATGGGAACTGTAAGCATAATTATAAACGGATCGCGGAAACTTTCAAACTGGGCTGCAAGGATTAAATAAATCAACAATAAAGCAAGTATAAGTGAAAATAATATATTTGAATTGCTTTCAGCAAAATCTCTGGATTGTCCGGCAAGATCAGTACTGAATGATTCGTCCAGTAATTTAGCAGAAATCCTGTCCATTTCCTCCAGTCCTTCTCCAATTGTATTTCCTGTTGCAAGGTTGGCTGATACGATTGCCGATTTGTAACGGTTGTAGTGAAACAATGAGGGTGGATTGCTGTTTTCTTCCATTTTAACCAGATTGTCAAGTTGTATCATGATGCCTGCATTGTTCCTGACGTATAAAGAAGAAATATCAGCCGGTTTATTCCTGTTTTCCCTTTCAACCTGTGCTATAATGTAATATTGTTTATTGTTGCGCAAGAAATAACCGATTCTTCCTCCGCTGAAAGCATAATTCAAAGCATCAGACACATCTTTTTCATTTACTCCCAAGCTGGTAGCTTTCAAACGGTCCACTGTGATATTCAATTCCGGTTTGTTAAATTTTAAATTTACATCCACGCTACTGAAAACAGGACTATTTTGTGCTTCATCCATAAATTTGGGCAACACCTCCTTTATTTTACTGAAATCAAGATTCTGTATTACAAATTGAACCGGCAGGCCGTGAGATGATGTGGTAATGGTTGCTTCCTGACTTGCAATAATACGGGCATCAGGTATTTTTTTATATATTTTCGACAACCGCTCATAAATCTGTTGCTGGGAAGCATCCCGTTCATCCGGATCAAACAAAAAACTCATGACATTTCCAGAATTAGCAGAATTGGAACCAAAACCACCATAACGGGCAAGAATAAATCTTGCTTCGGGTACAGAATCCATTTGCATCCTGGCAATTTTGTCCAGAATTTTTTGAGTGTTGCTGTACTCGGTTCCTTCAGGAGCTGTTACAGATGTTCTGATAAAGCTATGATCTTCATCAGGTGCCAGTTCCGATTTTAATTGTGTAGACAAAACCACGATAATAGCTCCACAGGCTAATAATATGATTAAAGAAATCCATTTTTTTACAATAAAAAAACTTAGTAAGCGCCGGTAACCTTTTTCAAGATTTATATAAAATTTTTCGGTTGAAAGATAGAATTTCGAATGGTGGGAAGCAGATCCACCCAGCATTACATTCAATACAGGTGTGAGTGTGAGTGATACCAATGCTGAAATAAGAACAGCAGAAGCAACAACAATTCCAAATTCCCTGAACAAACGGCCTGTAAAACCCTGCAAAAAGACAACCGGGATAAAAACAATGGCCAATGTAAGGGAAGTGGAAATAACTGCAAATAAAATTTCACGGGTACCTTCAAAAGCAGCCTGCCATTTATCCATGCCTTTTTCAATCCTTTTGAAAATATTTTCTGTAACGACAATGCCATCGTCAACAACCAATCCGGTGGCTAAAACAATTCCAAGCAGGGTGAGTACATTGACAGAATAATCTAAAATATACATGATGAAAAATGTACCTATCAATGATACCGGAATATCAATAAGAGGCCGTATGGCAATGATCCAGTTTCTGAAAAACAGGAAAATGATAAGCACTACCAGAAAAATAGCAATGCCCAACGTTTCAATTACATCCGTTACGGATTGTTTTACAAAGATAGATTTATCACGTCCAATGTCCAGTTTAACACCCTGGGGCAGGGTTTTTTGAATTTGTTCCAGCCGTTTATAAAACTCATTGGAAATATCAATACTATTGGCGCCGGGCAGGGGAATCAATGCAAGTGAAAGCCCGGTAGCACCGTTGATACTTGCTCCCGATTCTTCATCCTGAGGGCCCAATACGGCTTCTCCAATATCGCTCAAGCGGATTACCTGATTATTCTTTTGTCTTAAAATCAGATTGTTGAAATCTTCTTCAGTGGTTAATCTTCCATAAGTTTTTACAATCATTTCTGTGGCAGCACCTCTTAATTTTCCACCGGGCATCTCAACATTTTCTTTAGTTAGCGCAGTGGCTACATCAGCAGGTGTAACAGATACAGCAGCCATTTTATCTGGGTCGAGCCATAAGCGCATGGCTGGTTTCTGCTGTCCGTATATACTTACCGAGCTTATACCGGGTATGGTCTGAAATTTTTCAAGCAGAACATTTTCAGCATAATCACTTAATTCAATAGCATTTTTTGAGGTGCTACGAACAATTAACATGATAATAGGGTCACTGTTGGCATCTGCTTTGGTAACTGTAGGTTGTGCATCAATATCCTGAGGGAGGTTTCTTGAAGCCTGCGAAACTTTGTCTCGTACATCGTTGGCAGCTTTTTCCAGATCTGCATCCAGATTAAATTCAACAGTAATTCTGCTGTTTCCGATGGCAGAATTAGAAGAAATAGATTTTACGCCTTCAATCCCGTTGATAGATTTTTCTAAAGGTTCAGTAATCTGTGATTCTATGATTTCGGCATTGGCTCCTGTGTATGAAGTTTGTACAGTGATTACCGGTGGATCAATGGCCGGATATAAACGTACACCCAGAAAACTGCATCCTACTAAACCTAACAATATGATCATAAGGCTCAACACAATAGAGCCTATCGGACGCTTTAACGCAATGTCTGAAATTATCATATAGAATCATTTTTTACTGTTGAAAATGAAACGTTAGCACCTTCTTTTAAAAAAAGAAGACCGGTTGTGACAATGGTATCACCGGGGCTTAGACCATCTATGATTTCAATAGTTGAAGCTTTTCTTATTCCTGTAGTAACTGTAACATAATGAGCCTTGCCATTTCTGACAACAATAATAATTTTATTCCTTTCCTGTGGAATGATAGCCTGAGTAGGGACGATTATGGCATTTTTATTTTCACCCAATGTGAGCTGAACATTCGTAAAACCACCAGGGACCAAATTGTCAGAATTGCTGTTTACGATTGCCCTTACTTTCAGATTTCGTGTATTTGCTTCTATTCCTCCTTCTGTTGCCATAACTGTGGCGTCGTATTGTTTTTCATTTCCATGAACGGTGAATTTTACCTTTAGCCCTGCTTTGATTTCATTGCTGTATTTTTCTGGTATGCTGAAATCTAATTTTAACTTGTTCTCAACACGAATGGTTGCCATTAGTGTTGAGGGTGTAACCTGAGCACCTTCGCTAATATTCCGCAATCCTATGATGCCATCAAATGGGGCCAGTACCTGTGTTTTGCGAATCATACTCTGTTGAACTTCTATTTCCGCTTTGATAGAATTGAGCTGTAAATATGTCTGATCGTAATCGTACTGACTGATACCATTCACTTTAAACAACTCAGTCTGCCTTTTGAAAATCTTTTCCTGTATGGCTAGTTGTGTCTGCATTTTCTTTAGGTTCGCCTGCAAATCATCGTTAAAAAGTTTTACAAGCAGTGTCCCTTTTTTAACAAACTTTCCTTCAGGTAAATTGATAAAGACAACCCTACCTGCGACTTCATTCATCAAAGCTACTTCTTCGTATGGTAATAATGAACCGGAAACTGATATCTTATTGATAAGCAATGAAGGTTTTATTACATATCCATCCACCTTTACCTGTGATTTTTCCTTCGACTTTACATTCGCTTCTTTATTCTTAGAGTTGCAACTGTGCAACATAATAGTCATTATAACAACGAATAAGAATATCCATTTTGTAGTCTGTTTCATTCTTTATTTTATTAGGAGAAAATCAATGATTTTCATTTACAAAAGTAATTTTTTTATTTTATTTAGCCTAAGCATTTAAAATTTGATTTCGATGAAATTAAAAAAAATAAATTAATAGTTTTGACAATAGATATCTTATTTCCTTTCTCAAGGTTGATAAAAACAAATCCGATTGATAGAATATTGAAACGAGCCATCTAGCAATTGGCTAGACACATAAGGGGATGATGATTTGGGCTCACAGAGGCAAGAGCGAAATTTGAACAGGATTAATAAATATAACAAATCTATCTTGAATTGATTCAGTAAAGCTTAGTAAGCTTTCAATATAAAGAGAGTTGGCGATTCCCGGGATGAAGAAGGTACTTCAGGTATGAATAGCGGAAAATATTCCGATGGTATGAATAAAATATAAATGCTTGAAAAAAAGCAAGTTACCTGCAAACAAAGCAGGAAGAGAAGAAGAAAGTGGTGAATTATTGATGATTACAGCTGTTGAATGCTGGTTTAAAGTAGAATTGAATAAATATTAAGGTTATTAATTCAATTCTACTACACCCATACTTTAAACAAAAATAATCTGTGTTCTGTCGCCTCCGGCCAAACCGTAGAAATCGCCAACAGTCAGTACATCTTTGACATCGTCAATCAAATCAGCTTTTGTAAGTTTAAACATATCCATCGCCAGTTTGCAGGCATAAATTTCGCCACCACCGGCTGTTATCATTTCGAAAAATTCACCAACCGGTGGAATGTCCAGAGCTTCCATCTGACTTTTCATCATAGCAGAAACACCTGCTTCAACTCCGGGTAAGATACCAAGTATTGATGGAAATGGAAGTCCACCGGGCATCCGCATTGCTGGATTTCCTACAGTTGCTGTATGTAATTTATTCATTTGCTTTTTGGTAATGGCATCCAGGCCAAAAAAGGTGAAAAACATTTTTGTTTCAATGCCTTCCATTACAGCACCATTTGCCATAACCAATGCAGCATAAACATCTTCTATGCTTCCTTTTGCACAGATGATGCATACTTTTTTTAAAGCTAAATCCTGATTTGTACTCATAATTATTATTTTTTAAGGTTAAACACAACTGGCTGGTTTGGGTATACCTGCGATTCGGGCTGCTTTTTTCATAGGAGCTCCAGGGAATAATTCATAAAAGCCTTTGATATCGACAATGCCTGACTTTCCAACAGAACGGATGGTTAGCATTTCGCCTTTAATAAAGCGATCGCGGATAAAGTCCAGGACTTTAATATGGGTTTCTGTGAAATTAACACCTTCTTCTTTTGCTATTTCAGCTGCCATTTCTTTAGTCCACTTGGAAGGATCGGTAAAATACCCTTCTTCATTAACATCTACTGCAATTCCTGCATAGGTTTTTTGTGCCATAATATTTGATTTTTATTTATATTTATTTGATTTTACTTTAAAATATTTACAATACAAAGATAAT
>CAIUKU010000090.1 GCA_903899825.1 uncultured Bacteroidales bacterium
ACTTAAAGAAAGATTTTTTTTAAATTTATTCGTTTAAATCTGGTATTGAGCTTTTTAAAACAATTCCTTTATTTTTCTTTCCATCTATCTTAATGATAAGTGGATGATCAAATTTTAGATGCCGGATAAATTCATCTTCATAATAAGCTTCAATGCCTGATAAAAAATCAATATCGTAATATCCATCATTGATAAAAGGATTAATTGTAAAATAGCCTACCCTGAAGGAAGTAAGATTCTGAAAAAAATGGGTACCCTGACTGGGATCTATGCGGTAATTTTCCAATCCTGATTCAACAATCAGTCTTGCAGCAGATATTTGTGGCCATTTAACAGGAATTCCCAACCAGGGATCACTGGAACCCCAACGTCCGGGACCAACCAAAATATATTGTTTTTCTTCTTTTAAAAACAATTCATTTAATTTTCCAATATCATTCACCATGGCTTCGCTTTTTGCAGGATCAAATGATTCTGGTTTTACATATACAATATCATACACATCCTCAATAATTCCATTTCCCAATGCTGAATTGCAGATAATCAGCGTTTTCTCTTTTTCAACTTCGCTCAGATCTTCCTTCAACGTTTGATCGTTGTCCACGATGGGGCGTATTTGCAGTAAATTGAATATCTTAGGTTGATTTTCAGGAACATCGAGATTTACAGCAAATTCAATTTCAACCGGTTTATTCATTTCTCTTTGCGCTATTTCCAGCACATCTTTTAATATTTCTGCCAATGGAAATGAATTATGATTTAATATATTTGAAAAGGTAATTACTTTTTTCCCATCATGCTGTATTCCATCTCTTAACATGTGGTTATCAAAATCAAAAGTTGATGCTATCATTTTTATAGAATTATCCTTTTCTGCTTCTTTAATGGATAGTTTCATGATATTCACACCATCATCCACACAAGGTTTAAAGCTCTCTTTATGCATGTCTAAAGCATAAAAATGCCGTTGGGTTTCGCGCAAAGCCATGTCAACAGATGAAAGCTGAAGTACTTTTTTGGGATATTGCGGAGAAAACCTCAGGGTATTTCCCCCGTCAACTATGTATTTTCCTAAACCTAAAGCAATGTTAACAATTCCATCTTCCGGTTTCTCGGGAGCTATAGGGTAAAAATTGATGGAACGGGCAACACCGGAAATTGTAGGATAGAATCTGTCACCATAAAGCTCACCACAAACTTCCTGTAAAACAATTCCCATTTTTTCCTCATCAATTACATTCTTGGTAGCAGTCATATAGGCTTTGCTGTCTTTAAAATACACAGATGCATAAACACTTTTGATAGCAATGCTTAATTTTTCAATCATCATGCGTTCATCATTCAAATTTGGAATCATATAAGTAGAATATATTCCGGCAAATGGTTGATAATGCGAATCTTCCAACAAACTTGAAGAGCGGATTGCAATGGGCTTTTTTACAACTGAAATAAAAGCATACAAGTCTTCATGAATCCGGAATGGTAAGCGGGCACTGACAAACTTTTGAAGAATTTCATCATTGCTGCTATCAGACAAGGCAATTTTTTGTAATTCATTGTCTTCCATGAATTCGTCGAAAATATCAGTACCCAATACCACTGTTCTGGGAATGGTTACAACAATATCGTCGTATTTATCAACCATTCTGTTGCGTTTAAGCAGTGTATCAATAAATGCAAGACCCCTGGCCTTTCCACCTATAGAACCACTTCCGATTCGAGTAAAAATAAGGTATTCATCAAACTTATCACGATAAAAATCAGCAATAACCCCTCTTCCTTTATTGCTCCTGTATCGGGCAATTGCATCAAAAATATAACGTCTTATTTCATCCAGGTCATTGAAATCGTCAAACTTTAAGATTTTAAACATTTCTGCAATCGGAAATATAGCCCTGGCATTTAACCATTTTGAAAAGTGATTATTCTTTAAATGATAATAAAAAGAATCATCAGGAATATCAAAAATTTTATCCTGTAAGTTTTTTAAATCGCTCACTCTGATAATTTCTGTTTTGGTAGTAGGATTTTTAAAGACAAAGTCACCAAAAGAAAAATTATTTAATATAAAATCCTTGAGTTCATAAGAATAGGTTTTTGAATTTTTATCCAAAAATCCAACCTTCAATTCTTTAGCTTTCAAACTATTTTCAGATTCAGAGGATTGAAGCAAAAAAGGCAAGTCAAGATCTTCGTTTCTAACCAATTCACAAAAACGTATTCCCGCATTTTTATTCATTACGCCATAAGTTTTAAAGCTGATATCAGAAATTACACCCAATAAGTTGTTCCGATATTTTTCATAAAAAGCAATGGCTTGCTCATAATTGGTTGCCAGTAATATTTTAGGACGACCCCGCATACGTAACATTTTTTGATGCTCGTTCAGCCCTTCTGTCATAAATTTCAGCGATTGTTTGAAAATCAACTTATATAAATTAGGCAGATAACTGGAATACAACCTCACAGAATCTTCAACCAATAACAAGCTTTGCACTCCAACTTCTTTGGTATCATGCTCCACATTCATGGTATCTTCAATAAGTTTAATAATAGCCAACATAATGTCAGCATTTCCCAACCAACTAAATATATAATCTATTGAACTGGTATCACCGGAATCGAGTCTGATTGAAACTTCACGGGAGAAAGGAGTTAAAACCACGATAGGCTTTGAGGGATATTGCTTTTTTATTTGTTTTGCAAAATCAAAAACATCTACATTTCCTAAATCTAACATAGTAATAATCAAGTCAATCTGATCTTCACCTAAAATTTTAAAAGCTTGTTCAGCGGAAGAAACTTGTATAAAATGTGGTGGATACCTCAAATTTAAAGAAACATACTCATTGAAAATCTGTTCTTCGATCCTACCGTCACCTTCCAGAATGAATGCATCGTATTTGCTACAGATAAGCAATACTTTGCTGATGCGTTTGGTCATCAGGTTGTCAAACTGAGTTTCAGTAAAATAAAACTTTTTAATATCCTTTACTTTTTTACCCTTTTGCATTTTATTTTATTAGTTGTTATGTTAATTTTATTAAGTATAAACATTATATCCGCATGAACAAATCTAACAACTAAATAGTCATCAGATGACATTTAACATACAGTTTGATATAAATAATTACATTTCAATTGGTCATCAGATGAGTGGTGGATCTATTGATTTAGTTGTTATAACAGCCATTCGTTTCTTTCCATCCATTTTTACATCCAGTGGGTCTTTAAAGCGAATGTGTCTGAAAAAAATTGTTTTATTGATCAATTTCTCCTTCTTAAGTTTATCCCAGTTTATATAACTTTCATTAAGTTCTTGTTGAACTGAAAAATAACCAACATTTAATGAAGTCACATTGTGGAAAAAATGGGAGCCGGATGAAGCATCTAATGGAAAGTCCTCTAAACTGGTTTCAACAATCACTTTAGCATTTGAAATCTGCGTCCAGTTAACAGGAATTCCAATCCATTTATCACGTGTGCCCCAGCGTCCGGGACCGATTAAAATATATTTCCTGTTTTCTTTTATCATTCCTTCATTTAACTTTTCAATTTCTTCGGCCATTTCATCAGTTCTTGATTTATCAAAAATTTCAATGTCCACATAAATAACATCGGTAATATTATTTATCAGCCCATTTCCCATTCCTTTATCAGAAAACAAAATTACGTCAGTTTTGTTAATTTTCGATTCATCTATGGTGTAATCTTCAGCATTTCCTATCAAAGGTTTAATTTGTAAAAGATAAAAAGAAGCCCTGTTTTTATCATCTTTGTTTAAATCGATAGCAAATTCAATTTCAACAGGTGACCCCAATGCTTCTTTCACAACATCCAAAACCAGTTCTATCGTTTCTGAAAGCGGAAGATAATTGTATTTAAGTATGTTAGCAAAGTTAATGATACGTGGTCCGGGATAACTCAGTCCTGGCACTATCCTGTTATTATCGATATCATATACTGAAGCACAATGTCTTAAAGTACCGTGTTTTTCAGCTACATCAATATCAAGTTTAATCAAACCTGCATCTTCGCCTTCCAGTAAATTCAATGGTTTTGTTTGTAAGTCAACCGCATAAAAATCTACCTGAGAACTTTTGTATTGATCTTTTGGTGTATTAATTTCGATACCGGCATATTTGGGAGAAAAACGATAGGCTTTTTCACCTTCAACAACATAAGTTCCAAGTCCAACAGCCATAACGGCAAATCCCTCTTCAGGTTTCATGTGAGAAAAGGGATAAAAATTATACGATTGTGCAACTCCACTAATATGAGGGTAATAAACAGTATCATAGATATTACCGACAACTTCCTGAATTACGACTGCCATTTTTTCTTCTTCAATTTTATAATTGATGGCTTCCACATAACCCCTGGCAATTTTTGAAAAAACGGATGCATATACCAGTTTAATTGCATCCATAACCTGTACCAATCTAACTTCTAATTCGATATGATTATTCGGGATGAGATAGGTTTCGAAAATACCTGCAAAAGGCTGCATCAAAGAATCCTCAAATAAACCTGACGACCTGATCGCTAAAGGTTTATTTAGTTTTTTTAAGATTAACCTTAATTTTTTCACCAATCCGTCAGTAAGTTTTGATTCAAGAAAAACTTTACGAATAAGTGCATGGTCCCTTTCTGTATTTACAAATTCATACAATTTGTTTCTTTCAATAAAATAATCAAACTCATCGGTACCTATAATTGATGTTATTGGAGTTCTGATATTTATATCAGGTAACATTTGTGAAAAATCATAATTATATATTAAAGTATTGATAAAAGCCAGTCCTCTACCCTTTCCTCCCAAAGAACCGGAAGCCAGTGAAACAATATTACTTTCATCAATAACATCTGTTTCTTCAAAACTAATTACTTTCCCTTTATTTTTTTCGTTTCTGTGATTTTGAATGGCATTCAGCATAAAGCTTCTTAATTCCTGCGCATTTTTAAAATCAGTTGTTTTTAATGGATTTATTTTTTTTGCAATTGAGATTTCTCCACGGGCCATCAACCACAATGAGAAATGATTACGTTTACCATGATAGATTAATGATTCATCAGGAATCGTTTTTAAATGTTTTTCAAATTCTTTAAGAGAGCTTGCAATGGCTATATCTCTTCCCTCTCCGTCTTTATATATAAAATTTCCAAACCCAAGATAATGACTGATAAAACTTTTAATATCCTGTGATAAAGTATCTGAATTCTTATCAATAAATGTAACTTTAAGTTCATATGCTAATTCTGCATTTTTAGGATCCGAGGATTGAATAATGGTAGGTAAATCTTTTGCATTGCTTCTGATGTATTTTACCAGGTTGTATCCGGCATTTTCATCTAAAACGTTATTTCTATAAAACTTCATATCGGAAATCAGACACAATAAATAATCCCTGTATTTATGAAAAATATCAATTGCTTCTTCATAAGACTTAACCAGTAATATTTTCGGTCTTGCTCTTAATCTCAGCACTTTATACAGCTCATCATTACTTACATCTTCTATCAATTGCTTGGTTTGTTCCAATACACTTGAGTAAAGCATCGGAAGATAACGGGAATAATATTTTGCAGAATCCTCAACCAATAATATCACATTAACCAATCCAATTTTAGTATCGTTTTCTACATTTACCATGTCTTCCAGATATTTTACCATCGCAAAAAACACCCTAGAATCACCGTTCCATACAAAAATTTTATCGACTAACTTAGCAATATCAGCATCTCTCTCATAAAGAGCAATGTCACTATTGTTATTCAGCAACATAAATATCGGGATGTAAGGAAAATTTTGTTTGATACTTCTGCTAATATCAATGGGTACTTTTTTATCAACCCCTAACATAATAATTACAAAATCGAAATGCTTCTCATTTAATTGAGATAATGCTTCTTCATAAGATGAAACCCCTGTTACTCTTGGTATTGAAGTAAGATTTAACTGATAATATTCGCCCAGAATATGTTCCGAAAACCTGCCTTCCTTTTCGATATTATATGCATCATATAGATTGGCAATCAATAATATTTCGTTAACTTTAAAAGGCATTAAGTCGTGAAAAACATCTCTGTCGTAGTTTTGCTTATTTAAAAAACGATGCAATAATTGTCTGCTGGGTGTTTTATGTTCTTCTTCAATCGTTTCAATAAATTCTTTTTCAGAACTTTTTAAAATAGATTTTGCTTTTAAACTGTTTAGATAATTAACAAGAATAGTCGATAGATTATCAATTAAATGTCGTTCTTCTTTTAAAAAAGGGCCTTCATCTAAATCAGGAAAGCTTTTAAGATAATATACTTCTAATGAGCCTTTTAAATTATCAATCGTTTCGAAATTTTGTTTTTGCATCCATGGAGTTTCAACAAAATCTGGAGTTTTAAATTCATTTTTATTAAAAACAATCCGTGATACAGTAAAATCTGGAAATTGCCATGCCTTAGGCAATAACATACAAATTTGTTGTAGTGTTTCTTCCAGCGGCTTACCTTCTTTTAATATTTTTGTTGTTTGATTGATAGCAGCTAATTCTTTTAACCTTTCTTTATTTTCAAAAATTAATTTTTTAAGATTTTCATTGGTATCAGTATTTTTATCATTTTTAAAATGAGAATCATATTGAAGATTTTCAGTTTTTTCATTAAATGAATTGTTTCTATGACTCAATACATTAAAATCAAAACTTATTCTTTTAAGCTTATACAATGATGCACCTTCTCTTTCCAGTAAGGGTGTAAAAACGCCATTGACACAAACATTTGTTTTATCTTTCTTAAGAAAATGAATTTCTGTTTGTTGCACTCCTCCCGTTCTTAATTCTTCCCACATTGATCTGAATTTGTCAGATTTATGTACTGAGTTTTCAAGTAAAATACTAATATGTTTACCTTTTAAGTCATCCAAACTATAACCTAATAATATACTTAAGTCAGGGTTTACTTCTTCAATGATTCCATCAAGATTAAATTCGATTAAAGCCAT
>CAIUKU010000091.1 GCA_903899825.1 uncultured Bacteroidales bacterium
AATTGATGCCCATTTCACACTTTCATCCAATGCCATATCCACTCAAAACACGGTTTATTTGTTTGACACTAAAGACCCACAGATTTATATTGATTTTGAGAAAGATGTATTTCTGGAAATTGACGAAGTAATAATCGATCTTAATTACATTAAAATTGGGGGAGATTCAATTGATCTTTGCCTAAATTCAAAGAACAATATTATTAAAAGATATGAGGAAGAAAATTACAAAAGAACTCTGGAAAATGAAACCATTCGACTTCAAAATGAGACTTTAGTTCAGAAGATAATAATTGAAGAAGAAGAAAAACAGGTTTTAAAAAGATTGAATGATGCAATGCAGCTCTCATTTGACAATATAAAATCAGAGAATAAAAAATATCTGGAAGAACTTATTAATCTATCACAAGAGAAAAAGGAATTGACAGAATACAATGAACATTTGAACAAGAGTCTAAACATTGCTGAAGAAAAAAACCAAAATCAACAGGATTTACTTTTAGACCTATTCTCTTACAAAAAAACTCTTGAGGAGCAAAACCAATATCATATCAATGGCAATAAAAGTCTCGAATATCTATTAACTGAAAATCAAAAATCAGCAGATGCTCTGGCCTTTCATTTAAATGAAACAAGATTTGAACTTGAAAACTTGATAGCAATACCAGGTATCAGGTATTTTCACAAAATAATGTTCTCAATAAAACCATTAATTCCAGTTGAAAGTATAAGGGGAATATTCAAAAGTGTAAGATATTTACGAAATTATTACCGAATAAAGTATTCAGACCTATTTGATGAAGAATATTATCTTAATAATAATTCAGATGTTAAATCATCAGGAATTCATGCAATTGTACATTTTCTTTTGTTTGGTGGGTTTGAAGGTAGAAACCCCTCAGAAAAATTTGATTCGTCACTTTATCTCGAACAAAACCT
This sequence comes from uncultured Bacteroidales bacterium, assembly GCA_903899825.1. Lineage (GTDB taxonomy): Bacteria > Bacteroidota > Bacteroidia > Bacteroidales > JACABE01 > JACABE01. The sequence continues at coordinate 940 of CAIUKU010000091.1, forward strand.
TGATGTAATGAAATCGGGAATGAATCCGCTGGTTCATTACTTGAAGTTTGGGATGAAAGAGGAAAGAAGCCCTATTTCAGGAAAGAATCCGCAACCATCTGATCTGCAAAATATTACAGAGGCATCAATAAAAAAAATAATTAAAACCGGGGCAAATATTATTCAGAGAATAAAAGGATACCCCGTTTTGCAACTACTCAGGAATAGTGAATATTTTAACGCTGAGTATTATTTACGGATGAACCCAGATGTTAAAGCAGCTGAACTTGATCCGGCAGAGCATTATTTGTATCATGGATGGAAAGAAGGACGTAATCCGAGCGAACTATTTGACACCAATTTTTATCTTAAAAAAAATGGGGATGTTAGGCAGGCTAATATAAATCCACTTCTTCACTTTGTTGAATACGGGGAATCTGAAAATAGAATTTGTACAGAGACATCGGACAACTACATTTTATGGATAAAAAAGTATGATACATTATCGCCAGCGGACATCATCGAAATGCAGGAGGCTTTATCATTATTTAAAGCAAAACCATTAATATCGGTTTTAATGCCTGTTTTCAATCCAAATCCATTATGGTTAAAAGAAGCTATAAACTCAATAATAAATCAGATTTATCCGTTTTGGGAGTTGTGTATTGCAGATGACTGCTCAACAGATGATGAAATAAAAAGCATTCTCGACAAGTATCATGAACAAGATTCGAGAATTAAGGTCGTTTTTCGGTCTGAGAACGGACACATTTCAGCTGCATCTAATAGTGCACTTGAATTGGCAACCGGAGAATTTGCAGCGCTTCTTGACCATGATGACATTTTGCCAATTCACGCACTTTATTGGGTTGCAAATACCATAAACATGAATCCTGGTGCAAAGCTCATTTATTCTGATGAAGATAAAATAGATTTAAATGGAATACGGCAAAATCCATATTTTAAGTGTGATTGGAATAGGCAATTGTTTTATGCCCAAAACATGATAAGTCATCTTGGAGTTTACTATATCAAGATTGTAAAAAAAATTGGAGGATTCAGAGAAGGATTTGATGGCTCTCAGGATTATGACCTTGCTTTAAGATTTATTGAAAATATAAGCAATGATGATATCATTCATATTCCTAAGGTTTTATATCATTGGCGAATGCACGAAGATAGTGTGTCGCTAAATGTCAATAGTAAAAATTACGCCTATACGGCAGCTATTAACGCTTTAAAAGAACACTTCCACCGGGAGGGAATCAAAGCTTCTGTAACCTCAATTACAAATGGCTTGTTTAGGATCCAATATTCATTACCTGATGACAATCCATTGGTTTCCATTATCATTCCAACGAAAAACAAATATGAACTTTTAAAAAAATGTGTCGATAGTATTTTGACATTGACCATTTATAAAAATATTGAATTAATTTTAATTGATAATCTGTCTGATGAGAGCAAATCCATAGAATATCTTCACAAATTGGATGAAACAAAAAAGGCGCGTTGCTTCAAATACGATATACCGTTCAATTTTTCGAAGTTGGTAAATTATGGAGTAACCCATTCTAATGGTGAATTTGTTTGCTTAATGAATAACGATATTGAGGTTATCAATCCTGAATGGCTTGAAGAGATGCTTTCAATTGCAAAATTTAATGATGTTGGTGCTGTTGGCGCAAAATTACTTTATCCAAATAATTCTATTCAACATGGGGGTGTAATTTTGGGAATTGGAGGAGTTGCGAGCCATGCTCACAAGCATATACATGCAAATCAATTCGGGTATTTTGGGCGCGCTGCTGTAGTTCAGCAATTTTCTGCAGTCACGGCTGCTTGCTTACTTATAAAAAAATCAATATTTTTAGAAATAGGTGGATTTAATGAAAATGACCTGGCGATTGCTTTTAATGATGTAGACTTTTGTTTGAGATTAAAGGAAGCAGGATATAGAAATATTTGGACGCCATTTGCGCAACTTTATCATCATGAATCAGTATCAAGGGGGGAAGACAATACAGAAGAAAAACAGTTACGCTTACAAAAAGAAATTGATTACATGAAAACCAAATGGGACACTATAATAGAAAGGGATCCGGCCTACAATACAAATTTAACTTTAACTAGTGAAAATTTCGAACTTGCCTGGCCACCAAGAAATAATTCTTCCCTAAACATTATTGAAACGCAATAAATACTATTAGAATGAAAATTTATTTTCACATTGGACAAGCAAAAACCGGATCAAGTGCAATTCAGAGTTTCCTAAATTATAATCGTGAGTTGCTGGCAAAACAATATCATATTCTTTATCCAAGTTTTTTCACCAACAATCTGGCAGAAAATAGTATTCTTCACAATCATGCTAATTTCTTTCATAAATTACATGAATCTGATGCTCAAGACAAATATGCAGATTTTGCTGATTGTCTGCAGTATTCAGTTCAACATGGAATCAATAGAATAGTTTTTAGTGCCGAAATGTTTGAGTTTGAATGGTTACCAATCCTAATCAAAGAAGTTTCAGCAGTCTACAAATTTGATTATACAATAATCTTGTACCTGAGACGGCAGGATTATTATCTTGAAGCTGCATGGAAACAATGGGGACATAATATACATAATATCAATACAATACAGGATTATTCAAAAAGGGTGCATTTAGACTTTTATAGTACAATCCAGCTTTGGCTACAGCATATCCCTCCTGAAAAGTTTATCATTCGACCTTATGAGAAGTCGGTAATCGGCGAAAATATAGTTATGGATTTTATGCGCTTGTTAGGAGTTGATTCTCTAATTGACTTTACTGACCCACCAGATAATAATTTGAACAAAAACCATGGTTTAAGCAATGATGTTATTGAAATATTGAGACAATGCAAGTCACCTGAGGCTGATATTCATAATAATGTCCTTCTTGACTTTGTATCTAATGCTTTATCAAATCGTTACAAAAAAACTCCTATGATTAGTTATAACCTACTATCTCCGGGTGAAAGGATTAAAATAATTGAACAATATGTAGAATCAAACAACAAAATTGCTTCGATATTTTGGGGAGAAAATGCTGTACTTTTTAAAGACCCATTGCCCGATCCAAATGAGTCTTGGGAACCATATAGCGGTTTAACACTTGAAAATACAATTCCTATTTTCATGGAAATCCTTTTTAAACTAAATGATGATATAAGTCAGGTAGAACAATCAAGCCAAATAAATAAATCTATTTTTAGATTTGCTGGTAAAGATTTATTCCAAAACTCTAAATTTAATAAACAAATTGTAAATAAAAACCTCATCAATGATGAAATACATTTTGAATCTCGTAACGATGATCCAATAATAATTTTGCCAAAAATTAATATTCCATCTAATTATGTAACATTGAAGATAGAAATATCTGTACCTGAAAACACAACAATCCAACTATTTTACCGAACAACATTATTTTGTCGCTTTAGCGAAGAGAAGTCAATAAAAATGAAATCCTCTGTAGGCAGAAGTATCGTTGTATTTAAAATTTATGAACGAAATATCTATAAACGACTTAGGCTTGATCCAGGCTGTCATGCCGGCAAATACATTATTCACAAAATTGAGTTTTGCGAATAAACATGTATTGAAAATATCAAAATAATCGACCTAAAAAAGCTAATACAAAATATTCTTCTCCTTGCACCTCACATATTCGAACTTTCTTTTAAAAAAGATACAAACAAGACATGAAAATCTAAAGTCAATGCCTATAATTGATTCAAAAGCCATTTGCTCCTAATAGAATCACTGGCGCTTGAAAGATCCATGATTCTAAAAATAATTCCCAGTAATAATTAATCCATTTTGTTCGTATGTTGATGAATAAAAAACATCATTTCATTAATGAATGTAATTCAACACTTAATAGTATGAGTTCATGGTTTATTCTGATTGGATAGTTTAGTTGCACTTATTTCTTATGGTATTAATGATAGTGGTTTCATTTTCAAAAAATTTCAATTATACACAACTTTCAAAAAATAACAATAATAATACCTTTTATGACTTTTTACAATCCTGATAAAAAATCAAATCAAGAATATTATAACCGAGAGGCAAATCAGCGCTCAAAATGGAAGAAAAGAAATAGTTATTACCACAAATTGACGGAAAAGTACTACCAATTTCTAATACCCAAAAATGCAACCATTGTTGAAATTGGATGTTCAACAGGCGATCTCCTCGCTTCGTTAAGTCCATGCCGAGGTGTTGGAATTGATTTTGCTCCAAACGTGATTGAAATAGCAAAAGATAAATATCCTCAATATGATTTTTATGTACAAGACATCGAAGAACTTCAACTAAGTGAAAAATTTGATTTTATTATTTTATCAGATTTGGTTGGATCATTATGGGATGTCCAGATTGCATTTGAACAATTGAACAAGCTCTGTCATGAGCACAGTAGAATAATAATTTCCTATTACAATTTTTTATGGGAGCCATTGATGCAACTAAGCGAATTGCTTGGGTTGAAGCAAAAGCAACCACTTCAAAACTGGTTATCAACAACCGATATAGTTACTCTTTTAAAAAACACAGGAAAAGAAACCATAAAAAGAGAGCGGAAAATACTAATACCCAAAAATATACCTTTTTTTTCATGGCTTTTTAACCGATATTTGGTTAATCTGCCTCTATTAAACCTTCTATCGCTTTCAAATTTTATAATAGCTCGTTCATTAAGTCAATCTCATAGAGAATATAGCGTTTCTATTATTATTCCAGCAAAAAATGAAAAAGGTAACATTGAACAGGCCATTGTGATGACTCCACGATTTGGTGATAATCAGGAGTTTATTTTTGTTGAAGGGGGATCTAGTGATGGTACCTTTGAAGAAATACAGCGAATAAAAGACAAATATCCCGAAAAGAATATTATTATTCTTAAACAATCTGAATCTGGTAAGGCTAATGCAGTTTGGGAAGGATTTGAAAAGGCAACCGGTGAAATTTTAATGATCTTAGATGCTGATTTGACAACCCCTCCAGAGGATCTGCCAAAATTTTATGAGGCATTAAAATTGGGTCGAGGTGAATTTATTAATGGATGTAGGTTAGTATATCCAATGGAAGGCGAGGCTATGAGAATGCTTAACCTATTTGCAAATAAATTTTTTGGCGTATTTTTCACCTATTTGCTAGGTCAACGAGTCAAAGACACTCTTTGTGGTACCAAAGTGCTATTCAAATCTGATTATCAAATTATTAAAGCGAATCGTAGTTACTTTGGGGATTTTGATCCGTTCGGGGATTTTGATCTTCTTTTTGGTGCAGCAAAAATGAACCTTAAAATTACCGAAATAATTGTTCGCTACAGGCAACGCACATATGGGTCAACGCAGATAAGTAGATTTAGACATGGTATCATTCTTTTTCGAATGTGTTATTGGGGTCTAAAAAAGCTCAAGTTTATTTAATAGTATTAGTATATGAAAGAAAGAATTCAAAACGAAATAAAGCATGGCTCATTTCTCATTGAGCATGGTGCTGAAAATATATGGAATTGGGAATCAAAGGCTGGAATCATTAGAATGAAAAGAAGGGTTAACATGCTATGTAGTCCCATTAAGAAAAACATGAAGATTCTTGAAGTTGGATGTGGTACAGGTTTATTTACAAGAGAATTTGTCAAAACAAATGCACAAATAACTGCTATTGATATTTCCCCAGACCTAATAACCCTAGCAAAAGAAAAAACCTTAGCGGATAATGTAGAATTCAAGTTACAAAATGCGTATAATCTTGATTTTGAAGATGAATGTTTCGATGGCATCGTTGGATCCTCTGTTTTGCATCACCTCGATTTATCCTCAGCACTCAACGAATTCTATAGAGTTTTAAAACCAGGAGGTTTTATTACATTCACCGAACCAAATATGCTAAATCCACAGATTTTTTTGGAAAGGAAATTTAGATTATTTTTTAAATATGTTTCTCCTGACGAAACAGCCTTTCTGAAAAAGCCCCTAAAAATAATGATTAAACAGGCCGGATTTATGAATATTGAGATATTTCCTTTTGATTGGTTACATCCAGCTACTCCAGAAAGACTGATTAATACTGTATCGAGAATTGGAAGTGGTTTAGAATCCACTCCTATATTTAGAGAATTTGCCGGTTCGCTTTTTATTCATTCAGTAAAACAATAGCACATTATTAATTATGATGGAAAAATATCACAATCTTCTAAAAGAGGATCATAAAAAACTCTACGCGTGGTCTCAAAAACCAATGCTTAGAATGATTTATCATTCTTTTTACTCAATAATCAAAGAAAATATCGATAACAGTGTAAATGGCAAAATAGTGGAATTGGGTAGTGGAATTGCAAATATTAAAGAAATTATTGATAAATGTACCTGTACTGACATTTACCCAAACCCTTGGATAGACAATATTGAAAACGCCTATGAACTTACATATCAAGATGGAAGCGTTTCCAATTTAATTCTTTTTGACGTTTTTCATCATTTAGAATTCCCAGGGAATGCGCTTGATGAATTTCACAGAGTTCTCAATAAAAACGGGAGGCTTCTTATATTTGAACCCTCAATGAGCTTAGTAGGATTGTTTATCTACGGTATCCATCAAGAGAGTCTTGGTCTTTTTAATAAAATTAGCTGGTACGATGATAATGCAATTGAAAAAGGTAAGAGATACTATGCTGCTCAAGCAAACTCAACACGTATATTTAATAATCCAAAAAGATATGAAAACCTACTTCACAATTGGAAAATAGAGAAGAGAATAAGAATCTCTTCTTTTTCCTATTTTGCAAGTGGTGGATATAGCAAAGCGCAAGTTATAAGAACTTCCTGGTTACCGGTCCTTACTAAAGTTGATAATTTACTAAATAATTTCCCTTTAATTTTTGCAGCAAGAGAACTCATTGTTTTAGTAAAAAAACAGTAGCTAAAATTGAATCCTATAATAAAAAGTAATAAATATTGGGTAACAAAATTGACAAAAATATCATGAAACCTTTTTTACAAAATATTTTAAAAAAAAGAACAATTATCGCCATCGGTTTTTTTGTTGTAGCCTGTCTTGTGATTGAATTCTCAAACATAAGTTTGAATTTAACTCCAACAAGTAAGGTATTTGTACGCAATAATATTCCTATTGGGCCAATAATTAAGGGAAAAGTATTTGTTCAGGAAATAAAATTGCAAAAGGATTATATTTCAGCGATAGATATTTTAGTAGCCACTTGGGCGAGAACTAACGATAATTTGAATCGAATATTAATCTACGATACCGCCCAGAATTTAATTTCCTCCAAAACATTTTCCTCCGAAAAATTAACTGATAATTCTTACCTTCGGGTAAATATGAATAAAAGTGTATTTATTGGAAAGGGTAATAAATTATTACTTTATGTTTATTCTCCTGATGGAAATACGAAAAACAATATAACCATTTGGTCTGATACAACAAGTACATGGGGGAAATTGTATATTTCAGAATTATTGGAAGATAACTTTAATGGTAAGTTGGAAAGTAATCTACAATCGCTTAAAGGAAGTATGATTGTTAAAACCTATGAAACTAATTATAACATCGAAAAAAAAATCCTTTGTCTTTGTATTTTGTTCCTTTCGTTTTTTATAGCTTTCTCAAAAAATATAAACCAAATTATCATAAGATTAAATATACGACCTGAACGATTTTATATTATTACCTCTTTATTTTATGGTTTGCTTTTTGTTTTTCTTACTCCACCCATTCAGGTACCAGACGAAGGTATTCATTTTTTTAGAGCATATCAAATTTCGGATTTTGATTTTTTTCAATTAAAACAAACAATCCCCAAATCCATATCGGAGGTTTCAATACTATCGGGGCTAGTTTTTTCTAATAATACTCAAAATATAAGTTTTGACAGTCTTACTCTCATCAAACTTAATCCTAAGCATAGAATAAAAACATGGTCATATTGGTATATTATACCATATATCCCCCAGGGTATAGGAATATTTATTGGAAGGATATTTGGTCTTCCGCCACTTTTTCTCTTATACCTTGGCAGAATATTTAACTTGATTTTTACTACAATTCTCATTTATTCAGCAATAAAAATAATGCCAATTTTTAAATGGGAGTTTGCCCTAATCTCTTTGATGCCAATGACTTTAACGCAGCTTGCCTCAAATTCATATGATGCAACGGCAATTGGATTGGCATTTCTATTAATTAGCTATATACTGAATCTAAAATTTAGTTCTTCAGGAATAATCAGTACGAATAAAATAGTTCTTCTGTTTATTCTAAGCATGCTACTTGCCATGTGCCGACCGGTTTATGTATTACTAATCTTTTTATATCTTTTATTACCTCCATCTAAAATTGGAACTATTAGAAAATACTTCCTTATATTTTTCTCCCTAGGATTTCTTGTGATTTTAGCACCTTTTGCAATACCATTTATTAGATCGTTAATTACAGTGTCAAATCCACTTATTGAAATACCATGGAGAGATCCTTATATTCAAATTGAATTTATTCTAGACGATCCATTAAATTTTGTGAAGGTGCTTTGGACAACATTTTTCATTACACATGGAACGTTTTATTTGGATAGTTTTGTTGGTATTCTTGGTTGGTTAGACAACCCTCTACCTAAATTAATTATAAATAGTTTTTTAATTGTAATATTTATTAATGCGTTAATAAATAGACCAAAGGATCTGATTTTAAACAATATGGATAGAATTATCATAATAATGATTTTTTTTATTAGTATTCTCGCCATTGAAATAGCAATATATCTTACATGGTCTCCTCCAGGGAATCCATTTGTTATGGGTGTGCAAGGAAGATATTTTATTCCAATAGCTCCACTTTTTTTTCTAGTATTTTATAATACATATATATCAAATAAAATAATCACATTTGTACAGTATTTGAAAATAAAATCTTACTCCTTGGTAATCTATGACTTAGTATTAAAGAAGGATCTTGCAAATAGCAAGAAACTATCATATAATTATGGCCTATTATTATTGTGTATGTTTATTAATTTTACGTTAATAGCTACTGCAATTGTTATTTACAGCAAATACTATTATGTTTAAACTGCGAATCATATTACCAATTTTCAATTTGTTATATAAACATTTTTATAAGGCATACAGACCATTATACAATCTTTACAAACGGCTGACCAACCGCATGTTATTAAGTAATATTAAGAATCTAATTCAACCTAATTCTGTAATTCTCGATATCGGGGCTAATATAGGTTTCTATTCTTTATTCTTTTCAAAATTTATTAGTAATAAAGGTCTTGTTATTGCATTTGAACCTGATGAAACTAACTTTACGCACCTTCAAGCCTCAACAAAAAATATAGAAAATATTCAAATTTTTAAATATGCTATTTCTGATTCAACAGATGAAATCAACTTATATCTTTCTAATAAAATGAATGTTGATCATCATACCTATGATGATGGAGAAAACAGAGAGTCTATTAAAGTTCAGTCAATTTCAATAGATGATTTTTTGAAAATTTACTATCCTCAGCTTACAGTTGACTTTATCAAAATCGATATACAAGGATTTGACTATTTTGCGCTTCTTGGTATGAAGAAAACTATTCTTAAAACAGATAACCTTGTAATTGTTGGCGAATATTGGCCATATGGACTTCAAATGGCAAAAATTGATCCTTTAAAATATTATAATGCATTAATTGATTTAGGTTTCTTAGTGTCATTCATTCCACCTATGTCTATTTCTGAAATAGTGAAGAAAAAAAACAACCCAACTTTTGAAGTTGATTTTGTTGCTATAAAGGAAAGTGCCAGCTTCCCAAAAAAAATGACAGTTTAACATAGCACTAGCTCAAATTGGTCGTTTTCAAACATAGTAAATTGACATTAAATAATGAATCAATACATTATACCAGCTCAGTGGAATATCTACTTTAGTCATTTAACCCATTTACTAACATGAATTTTAGCTCATTTGAATACCATGTAATTGTTTCGGCCGTTTTTGAAATAGATGGTAGCTTCAATATGGAATTCTTCAAATACATTCAGGATTTATAAAAACATTGTCATAAAAACAAGTTTATGGTTTTTAGTTCAGTAATTTTCATTTTCATTTTTCTACCAGTAGTATTGTTGGTTTTTCATACCTTAAAAGAGAAACTTAGATTTCCTTTTTTGCTATTAAGCAGTCTTTTCTTTTACTTTTTTGGCGAAAACTTTCTTATTTGGATCATGCTTTTATCAACATTTATTGATTATTTTGCAGGGTTACTTATTGCTAATGGTTTAAATAGAAAGCCAATAGTGAAATTGATTCCAGGAGGATTTAGATCTAAACCCCAGAAATTATGGCTTATAGTTTCGGTTGTCGCAAACTTATCCCTCCTTGGATACTTTAAGTACTTTAACTTTTTTACCGATAATCTCATTAATGCCTTAGATTTGATGCAAATGAGTCATTTAAAACTTGATAACTTGATTAAAGTTGGCTTACCTTTAGGAATTAGCTTTTATACTTTTCAATCAATGAGTTATACGATTGATGTATACAGAGGAGAAGTGCATGCAAATAGGAATTTTATAAACTTTGCAACTTTTGTAACCATGTTCCCGCAGCTTGTTGCAGGTCCAATAGTACGGTATTCTGATATTGAGGAGCAATTATTAAATCATAAAGTCAGTATAGATAAGTTTGCCGTTGGCGCTGAGCGGTTTACTATTGGTTTAGCGAAAAAAGTACTCATTGCCAATACAATGGGACAATTGGCTGATCAAATATTTGAATTGGAGGGAAGTCAGTTATCAACCGGATTGGCATGGATTGGAATAATTGCCTATACACTTCAAATCTATTTTGATTTCTCAGGTTATTCATGTATGGCAATAGGATTAGGAAAAATGTTTGGATTCGATTTTCAGGAAAACTTTAATTATCCCTATATTTCAAAGTCGATACAAGTTTTTTGGAGACGCTGGCATATTACCTTATCAGACTGGTTTCGTGATTATCTCTATATACCTTTAGGAGGTAATAAAGCATCTCGAATAAAGACTTTCAGGAATCTTTTCATCGTTTTTTTATTATGTGGGTTTTGGCATGGATCAAGTTGGAATTTCGTAATCTGGGGGTTATTTCATGGGATGTTTCTTTCAATAGAACGACTTGGATTAATACGGTTACTTAAGCGTATGCCATCTTTAGTTTCACATATTTATGTATTATTGGTTGTGATAATTTCTTGGGTTTTTTTTCGAAGTGAAACTTTAACAGATTCAATAAATTATTTAAAAGTAATGTTTGTTTTCAAACCATCGGATGTAGTCACTGCCTCTGAATTCGTTTCAACATTTACTATTTTTGTTTTTGTTGCAGGAATATTTTTTTCAATGCCGGTTTTACCTAACTTTTTACGATTGATTGCAGATAAGAATTACACTTTCAGTAATATTTTAAACCTATTTTATTTTTTGACTTTAGTATCACTTTTGTTCTTTTCAACAGTTTTTCTTGTTTCTGGAACATATAATCCTTTTATTTATTTTAGATTTTAACCTATGAGGACATTCTTAAGATATACCTTTATGGCTCTGTTTATTTGTTTTATTTGCGCTATTCCTATATTAACAACACTTGGTATAGAAGTCGTAAATGACGATGAATTTAGAAAAGTCGAAAATCGGAATAAAACTATTATTAATGAATGGAAATTGGACAGAGAAGTTTTAAAAACTAATTTTTCACTCGTTGAAAATTATATCTCTGATAGGATAGCATTTAGGTATTCTTTCCTAAAATTGAACAACATTCTCCAAAATAAATCAAATGTAAATGAAGGAAGAGTTGTTGTTGGTAAAGAGGGATGGTTATTTCTTGGAAATGATCACAACAGCACTATAAATCAATACAGGGGAATAAAACAGTTGAAAGATAAGGAACTTAATGACTGGTTCAGTTTTTTTGAAAACATTAACACTTATCTTGATAACCAAAACATACCCTTATATATCATGATACCGCCAGATAAGCACAGGATTTATCCCGAATTTCTCCCTGATCATTTATCGAGAAAAGGTGTTTCACCGTATGAGCAAATACTTGCAAAAAACAAAAACCTTCAAATCATTGATTTGATCAATAAACTAGACAAGAAAAAAAAGAATAGTGAGTTCTTATTGTATTATAAAACAGATTCCCATTGGAACTTTTATGGGGCATATCTTGCCTATCGAGAGTTAATTAAAACGTTTCAGAAATCGATTGAGTTTTCACCCGTTATATTAGAAGATAAAGATTTCGTTGCAAGTTTAATATCAAGCAAAATGGATTTGCAGGTAATCCTAGGCACTGACGAAGTGTTTGAAGACGTGCTTATTCTACCCCAAAAACAGCTTTCATCTTCAAAGCTTTTAATGAAGGCTCGCCATACGGATACAGTTTGGACTGATCAACAACCAAATGCTGCCATAGAAACTGTAAATAGCCCTATCATTTTAAATAGAGAAAAAAAAGGCAAGGCCATTGTAATTGGAGATTCTTTCATGGTCGGACTGTCACCTTACATTAACAATACCTTTTCCGAAATCCATTATATACATCCGCAATTATTTGAATGTAATATGTTCGAAGACTTGGTGGGTGAACTTAAGCCAGATGTTGTAATTATAGAATTTGTTGAAAGAGACCTTGCATTCATGCTTCAAAAGGCATGTGTTTTAAAAGAGATTCAGCGGCAAAAGTTAGCCAATTGTGACACCATTGCATTGAAGGTATTGTATGAATCATCAACATTTAATTCTCATATGTCGAATGTTCAATTTCAAAATCATTCGATTACTTTTCAATCAGTTGGGAATGATACATTCTTTGAGTTTCCATTGGTAGGACTTTCTGAAAGCCCAAAATCTATTTACATTGACATCACAACACCCGTTAACACCTTTGTACAGATTTACTACGTAACAGCATCAACTGCTGATTTTGACGAGGAACACTCAGAGAGAATCTCGGCTGCTGCCGGAAGAAGTTTGGTAAGGTTTGATCTGAATGAAAAAATCTTGTTAAACAAAATCAGAATCGATCCAGGCATCGCAATCGGTGAATATTCGATAAACCAGATCTATTTTTGCAAATAGGTTTCTACTGAATTTTAACAAATATTATCATAGACATTTACAAAAATTTTATTTCAGAATAATAAATGGCACCGCAAACAACTTTAAGTATTCCCGCTCTCATTGTTCAAAATCTATCAAAATCCTACAAACTTTATCATTCCCGCACTGATAGGATGAAAGAATTTTTTCATCCATACAGAAAGAAATTCCATCAAAGTCATGATGTGCTAAAAGGCATTTCTTTTCAATTGCAACGTGGTGAAGTCCTTGGAATCATCGGTCAAAACGGAAGTGGAAAATCTACTTTGTTGAAGATTTTAAATTCAGTGGTGACGGCAACCTCAGGTAGTTTTTCATGCAATGGAAAAGTTACAGCACTTCTGGAACTTGGTGGAGGTTTTAATACTGATTTGACAGGTATCGAAAACATCTATTATTTAGGTGCAATACAGGGGTATTCAAAGAAAGAAATGGAAAGTAAACTCCAACAAATATTGGATTTTGCTGACATTGGAGAATATGCCACACAACCCGTAAAAACATATTCAAGTGGGATGTATGTCAGGCTCGCATTTTCTATGGCAATCAATATCGACCCTGATATTCTGATAACGGATGAAGCACTTTCAGTAGGAGATATACGATTTCAGCAAAAATGTTACAGGAAAATAAGAGACTTTAAAGAATCAGGAAAAACCATTTTGATTTGTACGCACAGTTTAAGTGCAGTAAAGGAATTTTGTACAAGGGCCATATGGTTGCATGAAGGTTTGATCAGAGAAGAAGGCGATCCGGTTTTTGTAACTGACAGCTATAATACATTTATGCTTTCAATGATAACGAAAAATAAATTAAATCAATCACCTACTAATAGTTCAGATGAAGCAGGTGATTTGACAGAATTACTTGTCCCCGATCATTTTCCTGATTTGATCTGGCAAGACTTGAAAGAATGTGATAATTATGGCACCAAGGAAGCCCAAATTCAAAATGCAGCTATTATTAACCGATCTAATCAAAAAAATGTCCATCAATTAATTGGAGGCGAGCCTATTCGGGTTTTTATCAATATTTTAACTAAAGATAAAATATCTCAACCTGGTATTCAGCTAAATCTTAACGGCCAGTTTGGGAATACCGTTATTATAATGAAAAGCTATCATTATCAGCAACCTATTATTTTAAAAAAAGATAAAAAAAATATTGTGGCTATAGATTTTGACTTCCCATATTTAAGAAATGGACGATATACACTTTCTTTCGGATTGCAGACTATTACTGACAAAATAGAACAACAAATTCATTGGGTTCATGATGGATTAATAATTGAAGTTAATAATGCTGGAGCCATATATAAAACGGGGTCTCAAATTGTTGTCAAAGAAGTCTCTTTCTCAATTTTAGAGTAACAATATTTATTACCACTGTTTTTTAACATTATTCAAATAAAGATGAAAATACTTAACAGAGCAATCGATACAATAAAACTTTTTTATACACAGCGCAATATTCTTATAACACTGATTATCAGAGATTTTAAGAGTAGGTATTTTTCTTCATTTATTGGATTACCATGGGCATTTGTTCAACCAGCCGTTTACGTCTTTGTTATTTGGTTTGCTTTTACATTTGGATTGCGCGCCGGAAATACTGCGACCGGTGTTCCATTTGCCCCATGGTTGCTTGTAGGGATGATACCATGGCTCTTTATCAGTCAGACTATGATTGTAGGTTGTATGGCGCTCCCTGAATACGCTTATCTTATAAAGAAAACAAGTTTCAATGTCAGTTTCATCCCCATCATTAAGATATTTTCCGGTATGATTGTCCACGTTATTATGATTTTTTTAGTAATTATCATATTAATATTCAGTTTTCAAATATATCCAACAATCTATTGGATTCAGATCATTTACTATTTATTTGCAACTTTCATCCTGCTCACTGGAATTTCCTTATTTGTCGCATCTGTGAATGTTTTCATACATGACATGGCTCATATTGTCAATATAATCACAACGATGTTATTCTGGGCCACTCCAATCATTTATCCATTTACAATGTTAAAAGGAAATTATCGCTATATTGCTCTATTAAACCCATTCTTCTATATCACTGAGGGGTATCGTTATACTTTCATTGAAAAAGTCTGGTTTTTTGAATTCGTTGAAATGAATATTTACTTTTGGTCAGTAACTGCTTTTATTTTCATAGTTGGAGTGTTTACTTTTCAAAAATTAAAAGCGGATTTTGGTGATGTACTCTAAAATGAATTTAAAATGACTCTGAAATCCACTGATACATAACAATATATTTAGAAATGAGATCTCATAATCCTGATAAGGAACCCTATATCATCCTTAACTTCGACAAAGTGTGGCGCTTTGTACCGATGAACCGGCCTGGAAAAGAAATGATAAAGTGGTTCCTGTTTAACTTATTTCCGTTTTTCACAAAAAAACTTGCTGTTTACCAAAACTGGAAGACCGCCCGCGTTTTTGCTGAAAATAATACCGAAATATGGTCAAAAAAATCCTGGAAACGAATTATATATCATTACTATAATCTTAACTTTTATCAGAAAAATACCGGTCCAAATGACAAAAAGAATATCGAAAAAATTGCCATTGTGCTCCATGTCTTTTATCTGGATGTTTTTCTCGAAATTATTGACTTATTGAAAAATTCTGATTTTCAAGATTTTAAGCTATTTATCACAACACCCGAATTTCTGAAAGAGGAAATAAGCACTATTTTAAAAGCAGGTTCTTTTCAGTATTCAATTTTCATTGTGGATAACCGTGGACGTGATGTCCTGCCTTTTCTCAAGATCCTGCCATACGTTTTTGATGAAGGGTATGAATTGATTCTTAAAATTCACACCAAGCGTTCTAATCATTTAAAAAAAAGAGATTTGTGGAAAGACGATCTTTTCAACAAGATTATTGGAAAAGATTGCATTGGAAAAGTAATCCATACATTCAACCAACATCAGGAGATTGGTATGATTGGTCCATCGGGGCATATTTTGCCAATGGCATTATACTATGGTGGTAATGCACAGAAGGTTCTTTCACTAAGTTTGGAAATGGGATTGAAAAAGGAGCAATTACAAAACCTCCATTTCACCGCAGGGACCATGTTTTATGCCCGCAAAGAAGCTCTTATTCCTGTTTTGAATCTTGGATTAACGGATCAAGATTTTGAACCGGAAAACA
>CAIUKU010000092.1 GCA_903899825.1 uncultured Bacteroidales bacterium
TGACAGATACGGGACGTCCTTGTATTCTTTCAACCGTAAGGTAATTGCTACCAGTAGCATCACCGGTATGGGTTGCATTAGGTTGGGTATTGCTTAAGCTGAAATTAGGATAAGAACCCGTACTTGAAAGACCGCTTCCCATTGTTAGTGTAACTGTCTGATTGGGTGCTGTATTGGAAATAACACTGCCATTGATATTTATACCTGAACCAGCCGTATAAGTGGTTCCTCCGCCACCGCTGCCCGAAGTATTTGAATACAGGGCATAAGGAACAGAAAGCAGTTGGGATGTTCCCATCAGGTTATAAATACTGCCTCCTGTAGCATCCATTTCTGTTTTAATGTAATGATTGTTAGTGCCCCAGCCAATAGAACTGAAAGTTCCCGAAACCACAGTGCCTGCTCCTATTATGAGCGTAGCCTGTCCGTAAGCATTGGTGGTAAGGTTGTGGGTTTCGCTGTAGGCTACAGTACCACTGGCAGAGCCCTGCAAAATACTGATACGGAACGATACAGCCTGATTGGCAATAAGATTGCCCGAAGCATCGCGGGCTACTGCCTGATAATTAAATTTTTGAGGCGACTGTGCAAAGAGATTTCCTAAGGAAATCAGTATTGCAATACTCAATAAATAAATCTTTCTCATAGTAAGTAAATTATGATAATTAAATTGATAAATGGAATTATTTGTTTTCAAGATTTTCTAATCTTTTTAATAATTGTTCTATTATTTTTTGTTGTTCCTGTATTGTTGAGTTTAGTTTTTCAATAGTTAAGTTTTGTTTTTCTAATGTTGAGTTTTGTTTCTCAATCTGGGTTTGCTGCTCCTGCATACCTTTTACAACTAACGGCAGCAGTTTTTCATAAGACATGCTCCACAGTTCATTCTTATCGTTCTCGGGTTTGTTTACTACTTCGGGAATAATTGTGAAAACATCCTGTGCAATAAAACCTATATTAGTAACACTGGCTTCATCAATCATCAGTTTGCCGTCTTTTTCGGTGGAACCGTGCTGATTGTAACTGACCGGCTGTAGTTTCATTATTTCGTTGATGCCATAAGGTAATGATTTGATTTCGCTTTTTATCCTTTTGTCCGAATAAGTGGTCCATGCATAGGCTCTGCCCGACCCGGTGCCGATGGTACTGCTGTTTGGCAATTCGATTGCATAAGTAGGATTGTTAACAGACTGTATTCCTATGCGCCCGTTTTTGAAGAAAATATTTCCGCCATGATAAATATAAACGTAATTATCATCATTATCAGAACCAATAGCACCTCTATAAGTTGAACCAGCGTAGAATTGTAATTCGGAAATATTAGCTCCTGTGGCACCGGAGAGACGTATACATGCATTTCCGGCAGTATTGTTCACATGAAGTAATTCGGCAGGTGTGCTTGTAGTGCCAATCCCTAATCTATCTGTTATGCCTACTTTTCCTTCGAAATAACCTGCCCAAAGATTTGCTGAAGCATCTTTAAATCCTAAAGCGCCGAATACTGAGCCGGAATTACCGCTTCCAAAAACAGCAGCAGAATTTGCATAGTCTAAGTCGCTGTAGCCTGCCATTGCAGCCGAGTATGTGTTTCCATAAAAAGAATAGGCTTTGATAGCTGCATCCACACTGGTTAATCCCCATGATGTACCTCCGTTTGTGGCTCCTGAAGCGCCACTGCGTTTGGCGTAAATGTTGGTATAATCAGCCCCATAAGCAGTTGAAGGACGAAATACATAGAGTTGAGTATTTAGTAAAGGAGAGGCACCAACACCCAGGGCTGTTCCATTATTATTAAGCACACTGCTTGCCAGCCAGTTGGTGCCATCGCTTCGTAAGGTTTGCCCTGTGGAGGCTACAGGCAGTTCTACAAGCGGGGTTTGCCATGAGGCAGTTCCATCGGCAGCGCTGGTAAGCACTTTGCCTGTGCCGGGCGAACCGCCACGCAAACGGATTTGACCGTCGATATCGAGTTTCTGCGTGGGTGTGGTTACCCCTCCCAAGCCGATGCGATTGTTGGTCATATCACCATAAAGCAAATTGGTGGAGCCAATAACCAATTGGTTGTCTGATGTAGCAGAGGGTGCATCAGCGTTAAGCCCTATGATAATATTGTTGCTGCCTGTGGTAATATTATCTCCCGCCTGAAAGCCCAGGCAGGTATTTCCTGAACCGTTTGTAATGGCAACGCCGGCACTTTTGCCAAATGCCGAATTGCTGTTACCCGAAGTGTTTCCATAAAGTGCCTGATCGCCGATAGCAGTGTTGTATCGACCAATATTGTTAGCCGCAGTTGTGCTACCCAACAATGCTTCATAACCAACCGCTGTATTATAGGTTTCCTGCCCTGTGGGGCGGTCATCTGCATAATACATGGCAAAGGCACCAATTGCGGTGCTTCTGCTATTGGCTTTGTTGCTTTTAAGAGCAGATGTTCCGTAAGCAGAATTATTATAGCCTGCAGTGTTTTGAAATAGTGCATTATGTCCAGTGGCAGTATTATAAATACCTGTTGTATTATTCGCAAGAACATTCACCCCGGTAGCAGTATTGCTATTGCCTGAAGTATTGGAAGTTAGAGCCATATCACCTATGGCAGTATTCCACTGTCCGGTATTGTTTGCTGCCGTTGCGCTTCCCGCCAATGCTGAATACCCAACCGCTGTGTTGTAGGTTTCCTGCCCATTGGTGCGGTCATCTGCATTTCGCATGGCATCCATACCAATGGCGGTGCTTCGGCTGTTGGCTTGGTTATAAAAAAGAGCATACGAGCCATTGGCAGTATTTCTCGTGCCTTCAGTATTGTTAGATAGTGCATAACGTCCAGTGGCAGTATTACTGTAACCTGTTGTATTAAAATTAAGAGCATTTGCACCTATAGCAGTATTACTACTTCCAAAAGAATTTACAAATAAAGATTGACTGCCAACGGCTGTATTCGAATATCCTATATTGTTTTCAGGGGTAGTGCTTCCTTTTAAAGCTTCACACCCTACCGCAGTATTAAATGTTGGTTGTCCTGCTGTGGTGTTATTTGCATATTGCATGGCATTCGAACCAACTGCTGTGTTTCCGCTGTTAGCCTTGTTATTAAAAAGAGCCCACGAGCCATAGGCAGTATTATTGTTGCCTGTTGTATTGGAATATAATGCAACTCGTCCAGTGGCAGTATTATAAATACCTGTTGTATTATTCGCAAGAACACTCACCCCGGTAGCAGTATTGCTATGGCCTGAAGTATTGCCAGATAGTGCCATGTCTCCAATGGCAGTATTCCACTGCCCGGTATTGTCTGCAGGGGTATCACTACCCTTCAATGCTTCATAACCAACTGCTGTGTTGTAAGTTTCTTGCCCTGTGGGGCGGTCATCTGCGTTAAACATGGCATACATGCCAATGGCGGTGCTTCTGCTGTTGGCTTTGTTGTAATAAAGAGCATGTGAGCCATGGGCAGTATTATTAGCTCCAATTGTATTTTCAGAAAGCGCTCCTGAACCATAGGCAGTATTATGACCACCAGTTGTATTGTAATAAAGTGCGCCAGAACCACTAGCGGAATTATAATTGCCTGTGGTATTGGAATAAAGAGCCGCTATCCCATTTGCAGTATTGGACCAGCCTGTTGTATTGGAATAAAGAGCCATCTTTCCATTTGCAGTATTGGCCTGGCCTGTTGTATTGGAATAAAGTGCCATACCACCAATAGCCGTATTGTTTATCCCGGTATTGTTTGCAGGGGTATCACTACCCATCAATGCTTCAAAGCCAACGGCTGTGTTGTAAGTTTCATGCCCTGTGGTGCGGTCATCTGCATAAAACATGGCATAGGCACCGATAGCGGTGCTTCTGCTGTTTCCTATGTTGGAATTAAGAGCAAATACTCCATTGGCAGTATTATTGTAGCCGGATTCGTTATTTCTAAGTGCACTCACTCCATTAGCGGTATTAAAAAAACCTGTTTTGTTTGAAAATAGCGAAGACGCTCCATTAGCTGTATTAAAACAACCTGATGTGTTGTTATATAGTGCTACCCCTCCTGTTGCTGTGTTTTCATGGCCATTTGTATTGGAATATAGAGCAGTACTTCCTAAGGCAGTATTAAACTGAGCTGTGCCTGTTGAATTATTATTATATGCCTGATATCCCCATGCTGTATTATTCGAGATAGGGTTAATGGTACCTGCCATCTCATTATTCACTTTAATAACCAAAGGAACATTATCAGTGGTGCCTATAAAATTGGTGGCAGCAGAAGTGCCGCTGTTTCCTGTAAGCGACCAGGCCGGAGTTGATGTGGCCAATGAAGAGGGCGTCC
This sequence comes from uncultured Bacteroidales bacterium, assembly GCA_903899825.1. Taxonomy (GTDB): domain Bacteria; phylum Bacteroidota; class Bacteroidia; order Bacteroidales; family JACABE01; genus JACABE01. Next base: position 4,313 of record CAIUKU010000092.1, read on the forward strand.
ATTGTGTTCCGTTCCATTGCAGCACCTGATTGCTTGCAGGTATGGTTGCCGACACCGCCTGTCCCTGTATTCTTTCTACTGTAAGGGCATAAGTACCGGTAACATCTCCGGTATGGGTAGCATTGGGCTGGGTGTTGGTTACCGTGAAATTGGGATAAGTACCTGTTGCAGAAATACCTGTACCAGAAGTAAGGGTAACGTTCTGATCGGGAGCAGCATTATTAATGGTTGTGCCTGAAATATTGATTCCTGTCCCGCTGGTATAGGTTGTATTGTTGTCAGTTGAGTTTATGGTAAAATCAGGGTAAGTACCACTAATTGTTGTAGCACCTGTTCCGTTTAAAGTTACGTTCTGGTCGGGAGCAGCATTGTTGATGGTTGTGCCCGAAATATTGATTCCTGTTCCGCTGGTATAGGTTGTATTGTTATCAGTCGAGTTAATGGTAAAGTTGGGATAAGAGCCACTAACTGTTGTGGCGCCTGTTCCATTTAAAGTAACGGTCTGATCGGGAGCAGCATTATTGATGGTTGTGCCCAAAATATTGATTCCTGTTCCGCTGGTATAGGTTGTATTGTTGTCTGTTGCTGGCTCCCATTTTAAAGTAGAAGCGTTCCATTTAAGAACCTGTTCATTTGTTGGTGAAGTAGCGGCAATATCATGCCCCTGAATTTTCACAACAGTTAATGCATTGTCTCCTGTTGCGTCGCCGGTATGGGTAGCATTGGGCTGGGTATTGGAAATGGTGTTGCCGCTTACATCAATACCTGTTCCTCCTGTGTAGACATTACCACTGCTGCCTGAAGTATTAGAATAAAAGGCATAAGGAACGGAAAGCAGTTGTGAGGTTCCCATCATCGCATAAATGCTGCCACCTGTGGCATCCATTTCTGTTTTAATGTAATGATTGTTAGTTCCCCAGCCAATAGAACTGAAAGTTCCCGAAACCACGGTACCTGTTCCGATTGCAAGTGTAACCTGTCCGTAAGCATTGGTAGTAAGGTTATGGGTTTCGCTATAGGATACAGTACCACTTGCAGAGCCCTGCAAAATACTGATACGGAACGATACAGCCTGATTGGCAATCAGATTGCCAGAAGCATCGCGAGCTACAGCCTGATAATTAAATTTCTGAGGCGACTGTGCAAAGAGATTTCCTAAGGAAATCAGTATTGCTAAAATAAATGGTATAAAATTTTTCATAGAAATTGGTTTAAAATATTTATTATTTGCTTAAATTATTTTAATAAAAAAGTAGTAGTATATTGATTATAGAATGCTGAATCCATTGTATCCGATTACTTTCTTTTCTTTAATTATAAAAGTTTCTATACTGCTTTCGGGAGTTCCTTTTTTGCACCATTCTGTAAAACTTATCAATCTGCTTTCTTCTCCTTCTGCTTCAATGCATATTTTCCCCTTGCATTGTCTTACTTCTCCGTTAATATTCAATACACTTGCACCACGAAACGAGAACAATCTGAATCCTGTATTATCTACCTTGCCTGTTATAATTATTTGCAGATGTTTGACCATTGCCTGATTTTTATAAATTCTTGGTAAAAGTAAATTGCAGTTCAGCTTAAACCTAATTTTAACAATAGACAAACAATAGACAAGTTTAAATTTACTGAAATACAATATCTTACAAGCAATAGCATATTTTTTTTGTAAATAATATCTTACAAAAAGAAAGTTTTAAATTATGGAAATCCCTAATATAAAGTGATTTATGGATTTGTATGATCAATAAAATATTGAAAATATGATCAATGGATTTAATTTTCTGATGAAATATTCAAAGATAGAGATAAATAAGTCGATATATATATCATAGGTATTCCAAGCCTACCGGCAGGCAGGAATGTGTGCATTAAATAAATAAATTTTACAACGCATTAAATGAAACATTTATGACAAAACAATTTTGACACACAGGCTGATGATTATTCCGGGAAAACCTAACAGGTTTTTAAAACCTCTTAGGTTTAAGATAATCAAATTAATGAAATACAGACAAATAACAAATTACAAACAGATGAAATTCAGATGTGATGAATAAATTCATCCAGAGGTACATCGGCTTCCAGATTTAGTTTTTTTCTTAATCTGTAACGATGGGTGTTAACCGATTCGGGAGTAATATTCATCAGCGATGAAATTTCTTTGGTAGAAAGATTGAGTTTAATATAGGCACAAAGTTGTAAATCATTTTGTGTCAGACGTAAATCATTTTTATTCAGGTTTTCAAAAAAAGTCTTATGAATTGATTCAAAATGCAATTTAAATTGCTCCCATTGATTCTCAATATCTGTCTGTTTATCAATTTCTGAAATCATAGTCCGTACTTCAGCTGTTTTCGTTTCTGATAAGTTAATTTTAAGCTGTTCTGCCTGCATTCTGAGTTTTTCAAAAACCTCATTTTTATTGGCAATAAGCATTGCAGCAGTGGTAAGTTCGTGATTTTTTTGGTCTAAACTCTTTTTTTGCAATTTACTAATTTCCTCTTCAGCAAAAAGCATTTCCTGCAAATGAAAGTTTTGGTTTTCTATGTTTTCAAGTCTTAAGCCTGTAATTTCAGTTTCTTTTGCAAAAATCTTCTTACTTTGATTTAAAGATTTTCGTTTAAGTGAAAAAGCCCAGAAAAGTATAAATGCCAAGACAATCAGAAAAATAATGGCTCCGAAAAAAAGCCTTTGGTTTTTTTTATGTATTTCATTCTTTTTCAGTAATAACTGATTTTCAAGATCCTTTTTTTCGCTTTCATATTTTACTTCAAATTCATTGATAAGATTTGCACTTTTTTCTGAAAAAATGGAATCTTGCAAAGCTTTGTATTGTTCGTGATATACCAGGGCATCAGCAGGTTTAGCTGTATGTTTGTAAAATATATATAATTGTTTTACAGCATCCATTTCTTCGGGTCGCAGATTTAATTCCTGAGCTGTTTTAAGACCTTCTTTTAAGGATACTTCAGCTTTATTTAATTTTCCAAGTTTTAAATAAAGTTCGCCCATCTGTATTTTAAGTCCGGCAATCTTAAAATTCATTTGCATCTTTTCATACATACTCAATGCCTCTGTATAATAGCTTAATGCCTGTTCGTTTTTGTTTATGGATTGGTATGCAAAGCCAAGACCCTGTAGCCGTATAGCTATTTTTGAAGTGTGTTTAAGCTTTCGGTCAATTTTAAGTGCTTCTTCCAGACAATTAATTGCTTTTTCATATTTATTGATAGCTAAGTAAACTCTGCTTAAATTGCTGAGCCGGATAGATATCTTGTCTTCTTCTTTATTTAAACGATCATATTTTAAGGCTAATTCAAGAAATTCTAAAGCTTTATCAAATTTTTTCCATGCAAAATAAACCAAACCGATGGAATTATAATTGGTTGACATATTCATTTCATTCCCTTTAAGTTTATCAAGTCGTAGTGTTTGTAGAAAATGATCAATAGATTTTGCATAATCACCCATCATATTATAAACAAGTCCCAGATTGGAGTAATTGGTAGCTATTTCAGCGGTATCTTTTCTTTCAATACTCATTTGCAATGCAATATTGTGAAATTCAATTGATTTTTTATACCTACCTAACAGATAATTAACATGTCCTGCATCTCCATATCGTCCCAGAATACTGTCTTTTCTGGGTTTATCTGAAGACAAATCTGTTTCGGCACTTAAAAGGTAGTTATTAAGACTAGTTTCAAGACTGTCGAGATAATACAAAGCATCTGCTTTTAGTTTCAAAGCATCACTTTGAAGATAAAGATTCCCAATGTGTTGGGCTTTTATCAATGCCAAATCAGCAAGCAGAAGTGCTTTTTCAGGATTTTCTTCCATTTGCCTGATAGCCATTGAAATAAGCAGCTCAGGCTTTAATTTGCTGTTCCTTTGTTTTAGTATTAACTCAAGTGAGTCTACTTTATGAGGCTTATTAAAAATCTTGCTTTGTTGGTAAAAAATATTAATTGGTAAAAAAAAATTATTGTATAAAAGTTGGGGTTTGTTTATTGAAAGATGTTTTGAAAAGCTATTTATTATCAGATAGTTATTGATTATAGGAGCTTTAGCATACAATAATAGATAAGAAAAAAATACACAAATAAAAATACAAATTTTTCTCATAAGAATTTGTTTTTTAACCTTTCATCAATAAAGCAGGATATTTATTTGTTTATATTGAATGAGTTATGATGGATAATTATTTTTTACCTCAATTCAATAATGATACAAATATATCTTATTATTTCATATATTGATAAGATTTAACAAAATACTTTCAAAAACCAATATATTCTTAAAAAGATCATCATTTTACAATACCTGAAAAACATTGAGAATATGAATCTGACCAATTAAAACAAAATTTTATCAAACGAAGTTAGATGTTTATTTTAATATTGTTCAACAATTAAGTAGTAAACAGTATATACGCATATTTTTAGTTTCGATAATTAATTTACAAAAACCTTTGAATGCGGATTAAACGGATACCAAAAATTCGGGAAACGCAGATTTTCACGAATTATTCAGAATATTTTGATCTTTATATTTATAATCCGTTTTATCAGCATTTCCCGAAGGGATCTTCGTCATCCGCGTTCATGAGAAATAAATTAGAAAAATTAATAATATATTTTAAATATGGCAATAAATGATTCTTAGTACTTATATCAATGTCGTTTAGTTAA
>CAIUKU010000093.1 GCA_903899825.1 uncultured Bacteroidales bacterium
ACTGAATTTAAATTAGAAATAATTTAGGGAGGTGGGACTCCCTTTCAGTATCTTATACGTATATTTGCAGATAACTATTCCGCTTTTGCGGAATTTAGTACAACAGCACCTTGCTGCAAGCGGGGTTTAACAACAAAAAGATAGTAAACAACAAGTAATTAACTAATTTAGCGGTCTGACAGGAAAGGAACTATACACTCCCCGCCTGCAGCAAGCTGCGGAACGTTAATCTCATGAAGCAATTAGCTGACAAATAGAGTTTCTCTCTTTTGTTTTTACCTTTACCAATGAAACGACCATCAACTCAAATGTGCACTGATCAGATGCAAAAATTCCTGACGGGTTTTATCCATTAAAAAAGCACCGGTAAAGTCGGAAGTAGTCGTCACTGAGTTTTGTTTCTGTATGCCCCGCATCGACATACAAAGATGCTTGGCTTCGATCACCACAGCCACACCCAATGGCTTTAATGTTTCCTGAATACAATCTTTAATTTGAGTCGTCAGACGTTCCTGCACCTGCAGGCGGCGGGCAAAAGCATCTACCACCCTGGGTATTTTGCTTAATCCGACAATATAACCATTCGGAATATAAGCCACATGCGCTTTCCCTATAAAAGGTATCATGTGATGCTCGCACATCGAATAGATTTCGATATCTTTTACAATTACCATCTGTCGATAATCTTCCTTAAACATGGCCGATTTTAAGATGTTCTCCGGGTTGGCATCATAGCCATGGGTCATAAACTGCATGGCTTTGGCAACACGGGTAGGCGTATCCAGCAAACCCTCTCTTTCAGGATCTTCACCGATTAATTTTAATATTTCATGATAATGATGCGCTAACTTTTTTATAATTGACGGATTGTAAAGGTCTAATTTTTCGTATCCATCCAGATGATGTTCTTCAAAACAGTCTTTCTTCGTTTTTTTATCCATGATTTCTTTATTTTAAACCAAAATATTCAACAAAATTATTTTCGGTTTCGTGTAATTTAACACTATGTAATGCTGCCCCTAAATTTTCAACAGGAAGGGCTATTTCGTCCCAGATTGCTTTGGCAAGGTTTTCGGTGGATGCTAATTTCCCTTTCATAAAATCTACTTCCAGGTTGATATTTTTATGATCCACTTTATTGATAACATATTCATTCACTATCTTGCTTAAATCCTTGAGATTGATTAAAAATCCTGTTTCCGGATTAATATTTCCCTTTACCGTTACAAAAAGCTCATAATTATGTCCATGCCAATTGGGATTGGAGCATTTTCCGAACACTTCCATATTTTTTTCATCCGAAAAATCAGGACGAAAAAGCCTGTGAGCAGCATTAAACCTTTCTCTGCGGGTAATATGAATCATAGGTAGTATTTTTAACAAATGTACAAGAAATTAAAATACTGTTTCCCTTTTTTATTATTTTATTTAGTATTTTTGATAAATTAAACAAAACTAACATTATTAAGTTTTGAAGAAGATACTATCAGTAGTTATATTTACTTTTATTTTACAGCCTTTTTTTGTAATTAGTCAGACAAAAACTTCAGCCTGGCAGCAATTTAAAAAATTGAGCTGCCCCGAAAAATGCTGGGTAATGAAGCATATTTTTGTAGCAAAAAAAGCCGGGAGAATTACCCAATACGTTCGTTTGCAAACCGACAGCATACAAAAAACAAATATCCTGGATGGAGATGCCAATGGCGGAAAAGTGGATGCTTTTCGCCATGCCTTTTGGATGGCTTCGCTAGCACAAAAGATGAAGTGGCGCAAGGCCTATCGCCTGGGTAAAGCGCATGAAAAAGGAAATTATTCAGATTATAAAAGACATCGCAAGGAAGACGGCACATTTCCCGACAAAATAAGCTCAACTATGGATTTATGGAACAATGATATAGGTTTGGAAATAGGAAAAACAACTCGCAATAGTTCTTCCGACAGTTTAAAACGTATTGTTATTGATTATATACTGAGCGGAAAAATGAAAGTAATCAAAAAGAACAAACAAGGTCAATTTATTGATAACAATGGGAATATCATCGATAATGATTCACTCAAAGGGAAATGGGAAAATCAAAAAGTATTGATAGATTCTGATCTGTAAAAAAAAAGCTAACGTTTTTTATTCGTTAGCTTTTTTAATATGTTATTGCAATTGATTGGCTATCATGGCATAATGTTGTGCTTTTTCGGTTTCCCCCTGTTGCTGATAAATCTGCGACAGCAATTGATAAGCAGGTTTAAACCCCTGATTTTGTTCTAATAATTTTTCCAGTGATTGTATGGCTGAGAAAGAATCATTTTTACGCATATATGCATAGGCAGAAATATAATAAGCCATGTAATATTTTATATTATTTTTCAGAATATGTTTAGCCGTAAGTAAGGTATTGTCCACATCGTTTTTATAAAAATAAATTACTGCTTGTGAATATAACGCATTGTCTAATTCCGGATCAAATTTAAGCAGTTTTTTAATAGTCAGATCAGCGCTTTCGAAATTCTGAAGCTTGGTATATAAATCGGCAAGATTTAGCAATACGGATTCATTGGTCGGGACTACTTCAAGTGCTTTATTAAAATAACGGATGGCATTCGCAGTATCATTCATCTGCATCGCTTGTAAACCCAACAAATCACTTTTATCGGTTCGTTTTAAAATTGCACAGATGGGTTTCCCGTCCACATCAATAGTGTGAACAGTATTGGCAGGTGGCCAGGATCCATTTTTTAGTTGAGCTGCATTTATTCCCATATTTACATAGATTGCATAATCCCAATCTGTGTTTCCTCTTTCGTAATAACGGGCAAAACCTACTGCAAACTTTGCGGTGTCGTGTCTGAAGTAATAGGTAACAGGGGAAGTTATCCATGCTCCGACTATAATTTTTTTGCCGGTAACATTAGCATCTTTTGTAGCATTTTGTTTTACCCATTCAGATGCTTCTTTTAAACTATGCACATAATAATCCATTTCGTAATTACCGTAAGCACCTTTTATGCCACCTGCTAATTCATTGTAATATACATATTCATGTGGATAATTTGCCACAATATGACGGATAGGATTAAAAGACAATGCCAAAACCACAGCCAGTGTCAGATAAGCAAAAACTTTCTTTTTAATAATTATGAAAAGCTGGCCAATTCCTATTGCTGCCATTGCAACCATTGGAGGGTATACAAACAGCGTATGTCGCCATCCTCCAAATACATTCGATTTTTTCCAAACAATATACACCAGTGGAAATGCTACAGCAAAAAATAATATAAATAGTAAAAGTCGCCTGAGTTTTTCCTGTTTGATAAAAAACTGACGGAAAAACAAAACAAAGCCGATAGTTACGATAATGGGTACTGTAATTAGAATATATTTTGATAAATAATACCAGGGAACATTGTCAGACCACACTTGTTTACCTTCAAAAATCTGGCGAAGACTAACCGCGAAATTGGTCATATCAGAAAGTGCTTTCACAGGATTCTTAATCGGTGCTTCTATCCCATAAGGCCAGAGTAATATACCGAGAAAATAACCTACTGCTATTATTACAGTTAAAAATACAATGCCTCGCTTAACGGTTGACAGATTATCCTTTATAAATAAATCTTTCAATTTCCCAGAGGCAAAGACAAAATACATCGCAACAAACAGACCAAAATAAGCTATGCTTAAAAGCCCGCCAATACGAATACTTATTCCAATGGCGATGGCTAATGCCACCATAAAAGAAGTTTTGATGCCCGGGCGAGGCATTTCCTTCAACCATCTGATGGTATAATATAAAAACATGATATATCCCATGGCAAAAGGGATGTCCTTTGGATTGTTAAAAGAATGTCCTAAAAAGCCCGGTGAAATAAACATTAAAAACAATCCAATAATACCTGCACGCCAACCCATTAATTCAACAGCAATAAGCGCTGTAAATAAAATGGCAAACCATCCGAAAATAGAATTTAGTACATGTCGTGTTTCGTAAACTTTATCCGTATTAAAAACTTTTGTTGCAATAATGGCAAATAAATCAAATGACTGTCCATAAAGCCTGAGGGACTGACTTTCAAGACTGGTAGTGTCTTTTCCGAAACTGGTATAATAGTTTAACACTTTTTCGGATTGAACGTAATGCTCATTTTCGTCACCCGATATTCCGGCATCAAAGCTCATTATAGGCATGATAATAAGAAAAGCAGCAGCAACAATAAAAAACAGCAGGCGATAAACAGCAGATTCCTGATGAAGCTTAAAGCTTTCAGAAAACTTGAAATCCCCCTTCATCTCTTTGATTGGATGAAATAAAAACCAATTAAAAAAATTTATAAAAGAATGTAATTTACGTTGACCAAAAGACTGCTTTATAAACGGAGTACTTTGATTTATCTTTATTTCATTGAATTTCAGTTGCTGTTTGCTTAGAAAATATTCAATAGAATTATTTTCAATCTGAGAACCAATGACGTAAGATGCTGCTGATTTACTCAAAACCCACAAAGCTTGTTCATGAGAATTAAATTTACTCCCGCTTGCATATTTTATTTTTGAAGAAATTTCTGGTTTAAGTCCTTTTAAATATATTATATCGTTTAAATTCAGAAGCTTATCAATAGACCAACAATCAATAATTGCACAATGATTGTGTGTTGGTGTAAATGCCTGATCTGAATGATGTAACTGAAATTTCAATAATGGGTTTATGGCCTGAATCTCATGCAATTGAGTTTCTTCAAGTATTTGTGTGGAATTTATGAAAAATTCAATATTACTTAGCTTTTCATTGCGAATGCGGGAAATAGAATCGATCAGAAGTTTTTTTTCTGCATCAAAATTATGCATACGAAAAATAATCGTTATATCATTAGTTTTAGATGAAGCTGCCGATTTTTCATCTTGTGTCTGAATGTTTTTACCTTTAAATTGTATTTTCATTATAAGAAGGATTTGTCTGATAAAATAATTAAAGTGCAAATTTATATTAAACTTACAATTTTATACATTGTTTTTTTCGAAGACCCATTTTTTATTTAATATATAGGCCAGGAGTGCATTGGGAATCGCAATGATTATCAATGCGTAATAATGGTTTATGTTTATACGTTCCAATGCCCAGATAAAAAATATAGCAACGCAATAGGTAATAAAATAAACCAACAAAAATCTGAATATCAAATCATTGCTCTTATTTTTAAAAACAATCATTCCATACGTTTTAAAATTAAACAAAATCCCCAAAATGGTTGCAATAAATCCGGCTATTGTATAATGAAATCCTATAAATAAAAAGAAAGCAAAGATTCCATATCCAAAAATTGTGTTTAACCCAGCTACCAAAAAAAATCTGATGATTTTTAAATCAAAACCTTTTTTAATTATTTGCTTTATACTTTCATGCGATTTATTCATTTAATAGCCTGGTATGTAAATTTTTGTGAATTAAAAGTCTATATGATACCTGTTGAATTTAAAATTTATTCAAAATTAATTCTTTCCCTTTCAATCACTAAAGGGCGTTTTCTTACTTGTGTATGTATGGCTCCAATATACTCACCAATAATTCCAATAAAAAAGAGCTGAATGGATGAAAAGAAAAACAAACCGATGATTAAAGGTGCAGTTCCAACTTTAAAATCATCCCAATAAACAAGTTTATAGATAAAATAAGCAATAGCTACAAACAAACTAAGTATAGCTACTGTAAAGCCGATAAAACTTGCTAATCGTAATGGTAATTTTGAATGATTAATAAAACCCAGCATACCTATATCGTACAATGAATAAAAACTGTTGCTTGTTTTTCCATGCAACCTTTTGGGCTGAGTATATTCAACGGAAGTAATCTGAAAACCCATTTCTGAAATGAGTCCTCTGAAATAAGGATAAGGATCATCGATTTTGCGGATTACATCCATAAAAGATTTGTCATAGAGCCCAAATCCGGTAAAGTTTTTTATTTGTTCTCCTTCCGAAAATTTTCCAAGAATGTTGTAATACATTTTCCTAAGCAGAAACATCAATGGATTTTCTCTGGATTTCTTTTTTACCGCTGTTACAATTTTAAACCCTTGCTCCCATTTTTTAAGAAATTCAGGAATGAGTTCAGGCGGATCCTGCAGGTCGGCAACTACAGAAATTACACAATCTCCTGTAGTTTGAAGCAAACCATGGTAGGGAGAACGGATATGTCCGAAATTACGGGCATTCACAATAATTTTAACATGTTTGTCCTGAAGGGCGATCCGTTTAAGAATTGCTACCGTTTTATCCTGTGAATTATTGTCGATAAATACATGTTCATAATCATACTGATGAAGTTGGTCAAAAACCTTTTTAACCTCCCCGTAAAGGATCTCTACATTTTCCTCTTCATTGTAACAAGCTGTTAGTATAGAAATCTTTTTATTCATATTTTACAATTTTATCAAGCATGAAAAACCAATTATTTTGCAATTTTATCAGAAGATCTAAGCAAATCCAATACTTCAGTAACACCATTCAATAATTCGTCATAAGTAAGATCAGTAATCTTTTCCAGTTCAAAATCATCTTTTAAAATAATTAATGGCAATTGATCGCCAACCCGTTTTTTATCCATTTTCATTGCACTGTAAAGAGGGGCAATATCGAAGAAACTTTCTTTAATCGTTGCATTCAGATTATTAATTATCAAATCCTGCAAAATACTATTGTGGTTTTCTAATGATAAAAATCCTCTTTTTTGAGCAATTAGATTTGCAAAAATAATTCCGATTAACACTGCCTGACCATGAGGTATTTCATATTGAGAGCTCGTCTCTAAAGCATGACCGAAGCAATGTCCGTAATTTAACAAATTCCTTTTCCCTGTGTCGAATTCATCATCAGATATATAACTTAGCTTGATCTGAAGACAAGAAAAAACCAACTGATTTAAAAGTTCAGTATTTGTACTGTTTAGACCCGCCTTCATATAAGTCTTAAGCTCATCTGTTTTATGAACCCCGCCCATCAGATACAATTTGACAACTTCACCCATTCCGCTATAAAAATCATATACTGCGAGTGTTTTTATAAAATTACAGCAAAGATAGATTTTAACAGGTGGGTAAAAAGTACCAATTATATTTTTATATGATTCAACATTTAAAGAGGTTTTGCTTCCCAAACAGCTATCGGCTTGAGATAAAAGAGTAGTAGGTATATAAATCCAATTGATTCCTCTGTATAACGTTGATGCAAGAAAGCCAGTAATATCCTGAGTAATACCTCCGCCGATTGTAATTAAAGTTATATTCTTTTTAGCAGATTTTTGAGCCAGAATTTTATATAAAATCTGAACAGTATCCAGGTTTTTTCTGTCTTCTGAAATAGGTAAAATATAGCGTTGTTCTTCAGTTATATATACTGATAACGAATCAGAATAAAACTTCCAGACATTCTCATCAACAATAAAAAACTTCTCTTTTATGGAAGAAAAATCTGATAAAAAATCAAAATTATCCTGAAAAAGGATGCTATAATCTTTGATATTTGATTTTACATTTATTTGCATACATAACCTCCATCTGCTATAATTACCTGAGCAGTAATATATGTGTTTTTTTCAGAACAAAGAAAATAAACCAATTCGGCAATTTCTTCAGGTTCTGCCATTCTTTGTAATGGAATATTTGATACAATTTTTTCTATTTGCTCTTTGGTATTGTTTTGTTTTGTTAAATCAGTATTTATATATCCCGGAGCAACAGCATTGACTAAAATATTAAAAGGAGCCAATTCTAATGCCAGTGTTCTTGTCATTCCATTAACTGCAGCTTTAGTTGAAGAATATGCCAATCTTCCTTCTTTGGAAATCTGACTCCAGATAGAACTGATATTCACAATGCGACCATATTTATTTTCCTGCATTTGCTTAGATAATGCCTGAATAATTTGCAAAGGAGCTTTAAGGTTTAGCTGAAGCATTTCATCAAAAGTTTTACTGTCCAGCGTTTCATGTAATGCTATAATGTTAATTCCTGCATTATTGACTATGATATCTATTTTCCCTTTTAATGATGCCATGTAATTACAAATAGAATCGGGATCTGATAAATCCATTTCAAGATGCGTAGGCATAATACATTCAATGCCATTTCTTTCGAAAACAACAGCTATTGCTTTTCCAATTCCTCTGGAAGCACCGGTAATAAGAGCAGTTCTTTTCATTAATTGTACATTCCTCCTGCTTTTTCAATCAGTTTATCATATCTTGTCTGAAGCATCTCTATTCGTGTTGCATCTTCCTCAAAAATAGCTTTATAAAAATCACGTTTGTTTTTAAGCCACATCAATTCGAAACCAACAGCTTTTAATATCCCTTTATCTGCATCTTTTCCGGTTGCAGCAGGACATTCAAAAATTACTTTCCGTGTTTCGTAATGATTTATTTTTGCATTTTCAGGTAATCTGTTAAAAAAGGCGATGGATTCTGCAGAAACACCTCCTCCAATTACACACTCTAAATGATGCTGTCTGGCTCTTACAAAGAGTTCGCTTGCCATTTGAAAAATCCTGTCCGAGTTGATATCTTCACGTTTCAACCCTAAAGACCCGGTCATATCAACCCTTCCAAGGACAATACCTGCAAGATCTTTTATATTAGGTATTTTCAACATTTCTTCAAATTTATTAAACCCATCTATCGTTTCTACATTGATAAGGAAGTTTACACTTTCCCATTCATCCTGAGGATAAACAATATGTGTGGCTTGAAGGTATTTTGTCAATGCATAAGCAGATTCTATCATAGGGGCTACTATACGGTTAACACCAATAGATCGTGCATCATACATATCACGGATTGCTTCACATCCACCAATTTTTATTGTTAAATCCAAACCGGCTTTGGTTATTACTTCTTTCAGACGAAGGGCTTCTTCCATACGGGTACCCTCCGCTTCAAATTCTGCTTTTATTCCTACAACATGGTGATTTTCCTTTAAATCTTTTAAAGCATCTACCATTCTATATTCCAGTGCATTCATATTAATTTTCTATTAATGGATTAATAATCATATTTTCGTTAAAGTCAGCTCTTGGTAAAAATGGATACAAATCTTCCAATGGTTTTGAAATAATTCGTCCATCCGGTTTCTTTTCAGACGAAGTTTTTGGCATAAATTTATATTCCCTGTTTAACATAACTTCGCATAATATAGGTTCTTTTTCTATAAGGAGTTCATGTACTTTTTCTTCAATCTCAAGGTTTGAGGTAATAGTAATCGTCTTTAAGCCAAATCCTTTTCCTACACTAATAAAATCGGGAATACCAACTCCGGTTTTGGGGTTGCATCCAACTAAATTATTATTGAAAAAGCCTTCCTGGGTTTGCATTATTGAATTATACCCGCCATTGTTAAGAACAATTATTTTTATCGGAAGTTTTAAATGATTGATAGTAGATAGTTCCTGAATGTTCATCATCAAACTTCCGTCTCCTGCCAGACAAATAATGGGACTTCCCATATTGCCAATAGCTGCACCAATAGCAGCAGGCAAATCAAATCCCATTGCAGCACAACCGGAATTCCATATAAATTTTTGATTGTTTTTAACAATCCCTGCCTGAAACAAAACAACACAGGCAGATCCGTTACCTGCAACAGTAATTGAATTTTCAGGAAGCAATTGGGTTAATTTTTGAATAAAATAATAGGGATGTACACCCTCTTTACATTATTTATATTCCGGCAAAACAACAGGGTACTTTCCCTTACGAATCAAACACCATTCAATCCATGTAGACCAATTGTTTTTAAATTCATTTTGCAAAAGTTGTTGAATAAATTCTTTTGCATCAATACAAACTTTAACGAAAGGCTGAACCGTTGGTTTGTTTAATTCTTCTTTATCAATATCAACGATAATCAGCTTTCCTTCTCTGACAAAATTTTTCCAGTTATAACTTATTTGCCTGATATTATTTCTTGAACCGATTGAAAGAACAACATCTGCATTTTGTAAGGCGAAATTTCCGGCACGGCTTCCAAGAGTGCCAATTCTTCCAATAAACAAAGGATGATCTGAATTTATCAGATCCATTCCATTAAAAGTAGTTACTACCGGAATTTTTAATACTTCAAGTAATTGTAAAAAATCCTGTTTTGCATCGGCAATTTTAATTCCATTACCTGCAATAATAAGCGGTCTTTCCGCATTTTTCAGTAATTCAAGTATTTCCGAAATATCAAGTTTCGTTTTTTGAACAAATGGTGCTACAAAATTCTCCTGATTATTTTCGTCCATCATTGCACCTTGAATATCCATTGGAATATCCAGCCACACAGGACCCGGACGGCCTTCTTTAGCAAGAAAAACAGCTTTATCCAGAAGGTATTTTACTTTTTTGGTATCTGTAATTTGTTCGGCAAATTTTGTCAGGGGTTTTACAACCGAAATTATATCTACTTCCTGATCACCCATTTGACGTAAATTTAAATCAGGATAAAAAGTAATCGTTGTTTCAGTTTTTACCTGCCCTGAAATATATAATACAGGGACTGAGTCTGTCCATTGCCCCATTACACCTGTAAGTGTATTAAGCCCCCCCGGGCCTGTGGTAATATTTACGACACCCATTTCACCGGTAGAACGGGCATAACCTTCAGCTGCAATAGCACTTGCCTGTTCGTGATGGTTGCAGATATATTCTATCTGGCTGCATTTACCTATCGAATCGTTCAAATGCATCGCACCACCACCTGTTATCATAAAAATATGGCGGACCTTATAAACATCTGCTAATCGTTGTATAATATAATCGCTGACTTTTATCATTAAAACCCTTCTCTTAAAATATAATCTTTATTTAATATTTCTTTGTTATTTTTATACCAAAAATACAATTTTTCTATTGATTCTTCCAATGGTGTAAATTTTAGATTTGGTATTTCTTGCTTCAATCTGTTATTATCTCCACTATATTCTAAGCCAATGCCTTCTTTAGCAATATTAACTGCTAAATTTTTAGCAGCAATTGTATTGATTTTTTCTGCAATAGCAAACAATTCTATTGAATGTTCAGGCGTTACGTTATAAGAACGGTGATTTGCTGTATGCATGATAAAATAATCCAATACCGGCATTAAATCATTGATGCAAAGATAATCAAATTTCCTGTTTTGATTCATTGTCAAAGGTAAATCGAAAATGGCCTTACATATAAGATTAGAAATGAATCGAATTGCATAGTCTTCGTATTTTCCAAAAATCCCAAAAACACGCAGGTCTATGATATTGTCAGATTTTTCAATTAATTTTCCGCAGACATATTTAGTGAATCCATGATCGTCAACCGGGATGTTTGCACCAAAATATTCCTCCTTCATCTTAGGTTGATAATACCGCATATCATATATCGCTCCGGAACCAATGACAATCATTTTTTCATATAGATCATGATGCCGTTCTAAATTGAAAAACATTTGTGTATTGGTTTTAAATAGGGCTGTATGATCTGTTGCATTCCGGTGTCCCGGTTTGCAGGCACTGTGAATGATCACATCAATTGTATTGTGTTTAAAAAAAGCGTCAACAGCCTCACAGTCTGCAACATTTAGCTCCTTGCTGCCGGGAGCAATAATATTGTATTTTTCAGACAGAAACGATTCTTTGATGTTTCTGCCGATAAAACCGTTGCCTCCTGTTAACAATATTGTCTTCATTCGTTTATTTTGATGACTTTGTTCTTTATTTTCATGGATCTAATCTCCTCTTCAATCTCAAGGCTAAAAAGTGAAGAACAAATAATTATTATTGCATCGTTAGTTAACAGGAAATCTTTACTATACACTCGAACGCCTTTTATTATATTTCCATGTTTTTTTGAGTCATTGTCTATAAAAGCAATCACATTACAGTTTCCTAATACTGTTGTTTCAAGTAAGCGAAGCGTAAAATTCCCGGCGCCAAAAACGATGACGGGTGTTTTGCTTTTTGCCAAATTTTCTACTTCCGGTAAACTTCCTTCTTTATTTGAACGTAGAACATAGTTTGAAACGCTATTTTTGACGAGCTCAGTATTGGTAACTCCTGAAGAAATCTTAGCCTCATTTTTTTTAAAGCAACAAAAAACAGCAGGATAATCAAATGTTTCGGAAACCTTAAAAGTTTTTTGTTGAGTATATACAAAATCAAACCCCTGATTGGCAAATAAATTAATTAATGAAACAGAACAAAAATGATTAATGTGTTCAGTATCAAAATAATAAAAAGGAACAACATAGAATTCATGATAACGCGAAGCATCAGGAGTTTCAACGTATACCAATCCGTTTGTTGTAAGCAGATTATAAATATTATGAACGGCAGTTTTTAAATCAACCAGGTGTTCAAATACATGTGAAAAAATCACAACATCATATTTTTTACTCAATGAACTTTCTCCATTTATAATACCACCCAAATGTGCTTCTATTCCTTTGTCCTGAATATTCTTGACACAAACCGGAGAAGGATCAAGTCCGGATAAATTAGTATATCCCAGCTTTTTTAACTCCAGAAGCAATCCACCATTTCCACATCCGATATCGATTATGCTGCTGTCTTTTGATGGAATTAGTTTTTGTAAATCTGCTGCTGTTTCTATTAAACGTAACGAATCATACGTTTTATCTCCACCTCCGCTGGCAGTATTAACATCCTCGTATTTTGACATATCCTGATAAAAGATATTGTAAGTATTTTGATCTGCTATGGTATCAGCAAAAACAAAGCCACAATTTTTACAATAAACTACATCATATTCTGATGGCAAAATATGGTTTTCAGGCATATGAAAACGCTGATTATGAAGTATTTCTCCTTCTATGTTATCACATACAGGACATTGCCTTTGCAAGTGTTTTATTCTTTGATTATTCCCAATCATCTGTTTTTATTTGATTTTCTGATATTTCTTGATTAATTAGATAGTTTTTAAAGTTTTTTATCATAGCAGGGGGGCATGAAATAAAGAAAGAGCTTTTACGATTGCTTTTTTGAAGAATTTTTTCAATATCTAAAATTCCCTTTTCATCCTGATAAATACAGTTTATCATAAAGTCAGGATTAAATTGCTTTGCAACAACCAGTTCATTATGATACAAATTCAGGCTTTTATTTTGAAAACCGGCAAATAAAACTGGTTTTTTATAACCTTCAAAAACAGTATCGGTAAACAAAGACAGAAAAGGTGTAATTCCGGTACCTCCAGCTATAAAAACGGTATCTTCTTTGCAATGATCTTGCGTAAATAAATCACCATAAGGAAGTTTCAAGGTTACCAGGCTACCAGGCATTAATTCTGTTGCCATTCTTTTAGTAAAACGTCCTTTTACAGCATAGGTAATTTTAATCAATTCATTAGCGGGTGCAGATTGTAAACTAAAGCAGCGTGATTCAGGCCATTGCCCTGATGGGTCGTATTCATCAATTGCCAGGTGCAAAAACTGTCCGGGCTCATATTTGAAGGGTTTGCTTAAGGATTCCAGTTCAAGGGTATAGACACCTTCAATTTTATTTAATATATTTACTACCCTTGCCGGATATTTTTTAATTATAGCCATTTTATTATAGGTTATAAATTTAGGTCACAAAGTTTCTTAAAGTAAGACACAAAGTTACACAATGATTTTATAAATGGTGGTTTTGTGCTGAATTCAGTATCCTTTACGAAGCTTTCTTTTAAAGGATTAATCGTTTAATCCCGTATTTTAATGATTTAGTATAAAAATTTAATAGTAATCCCAGATGACACCCTGATAACTTCATGTATGTCAGTGTTTGGGCAATATGAACATCATTTAAAGCTTCGACAGTTTTAAGTTCAATAACTACCTTTCTTTCGACCAATATGTCTATTCTAAAACCACATTCCAGTCTGACTTTTTCATAAACCAAAGGCAGTGCTTTTTCCTTTTCAACTTTAAGCCCAGTTTTTATTAATTCATAAGCAAGACATTCACGATATACACTTTCTAAAAGTCCTGGGCCTAATATAGTGTGTACTTTGTAAGAACAATCAAGTATAATTTTACTTATTTCGTTTTCTGTCACAATTATAAAATTTAAGTTATCTCAAAATTATGATATTTTTCATTGTGTTACTTTGAGTTAAACTCAGTGTTACTTAGTGATATTTTTATTTCTATACTCTTTATAAATCTATCTAAAATACTTTCTACATATAAAAACATTTCCTTCGTAAGCCCGGGATATGTTCCTAAAAAGAAGGTGTTGTTCATGATGTAATCAGTATTTTTAAGATGTTCGACCATTCTCCAATTTTTGTGAATAAATGCGGGTTGCTTAACAATGTTGCCAGCAAATAAATTACGTGTTTCTATCAGGTTCTCATCCAGATATTTTGTAATTTCATCACGTGTAAACGGCAAATTTTCTTTTAAGGTAATAATAAAACTAAACCATGAAGGATCTGATTTTTTAGTAGGTTTTGGAAGAATGAAATAGTCGGAATACTTAGAGAAAATCCGGGTCCATTCCTTAAAATGCATTCTTCTTTTTTCGCAAAAATCATCAAGTTTATCCATTTGAGCAGCACCAATTGCAGCCTGAATATCTGTCATTTTTAAATTATAACCAATTTCAGAATAAACGTATTTGTGGTCATATCCGGGAGGTAACTCTCCGAATTGTTGTGTATACCGTTTACCGCAGGTATTGTTTTCTCCACCGGCACAATAGCAGTCGCGTCCCCAATCGCGGAATGCTCTGATTAAATTAGCCAGCATAGGGTCGTTGGTACAAATAGCACCCCCTTCACCGGTAGTAATGTGATGAGCCGGGTAAAAAGAAATAGTGGATATATGCCCGAAGCTACCTGTATATTTCCCGTTGTATTTACTTCCAAAAGAATCACAATTGTCCTCTATCACCCATAAGTTATGTTCATTTGCCAATTGCATCACAGCATCGATATCAAATGTATTTCCTAAGGTATGTGCAAGAAAGATGCAACGTGTTTTGGGTGAAATGGCTTTTCGCATCATTTCAACATCAATGTTATAGGTTGGAATATCAACATCAACAAAAACAGGAATTAAACCGTATTGAATGATGGGTGTAATTGTAGCGGGAAAGCTTGCAGCAACAGATATCACCTCATCGCCTGGTTTTAATCGCTTATCACCAAGTTTTTCGGAAGTAAGGGCTGAAAATGCCAATAAATTGGCTGAAGAACCAGAATTAGTAAGTAACACATGTTCTATACCCAAAAAATCAGCAATTTTCTCTGCAAATTCTTCGGTAAACCGTCCTTCAGTTAGCCAAAAATCTAAAGATGCATCTACTGCATTTACCAATTCTGATTCATCAAAAACCCTTCCCGCATAATTTACCTTGGTTTTGCCGGCTATAAATTCTTTATTCGAAAATTTCAGTTGATAATATTCAATGGTTTTTTCAATAATTTCTTTCCTGAGTGTTTTAATATCGCTCATACGTTTTGTGATTTTTATGATCTGAAATATTCACGGATTTGCAAATTGCAAACTTCCCGTATATCATCCTCTTTTAAAAAGGCTTTGTTCCAATCTACAATGGATGTTAGTGCTTTTTCCAAATTCCATCGGGGATGCCAATCCAACATCGCTTTGGCTTTTGAACAATCTAATTTTAAATAATTTGCCTCATGAGGTTGCGGATGATTGTCGATTTCAAAACGAGCATCATCTCCCCATAATTTACACAGTCTGGAGGTTATCCATTCTACATTTTTGGCATCGGTATCATCAGGTCCAAAATTCCATGCTTCAGCATAGGCAATCCCATTTTTAAATAATTTTTCTGCCAGCAACAGATAGCCGGTAAGAGGCTCTAATACATGCTGCCACGGACGAATTGCAAATGGACTTCTGATTTTTAAAGTTTCGCCTTTGGAAATCGAACGAATAAAATCCGGGATCAATCTGTCATCTGCCCAGTCACCGCCACCAATAACATTTCCTGCTCTTGCCGTGGCAATTGCAATACCGTGTTGAGCATAGTTATGCGAATTAAAAAATGAATTTCTAAATGAAGCTGTCACCAATTCTGAGCATCCTTTGCTGTTAGAATAAGGATCATAACCTCCCATCGGTTCGTTTTCGCGGTATCCCCAATGCCATTCATGGTTTTCATAGCATTTGTCGGTGGTTACATTCACTACAGCCTTTATTCCGGAAGTATGACGGATGGCTTCGAAGAGATTGACCGTTCCCATCACATTCACCGAATACGTTTCCACCGGATTTTTATAGGATTCTCTCACCAATGCCTGCGCTGCCATGTGTATGATAATATCCGGTTTAACAGATTGCATGAATTTTAAAAGTGAATTGTAATCACGGATATCGCCGATACAGGAAGTTATTAGTTTTTCAATATTTGCTTCAAGAAAAAGGCTGGGATTAGTTGGCGGATCTAAAGCATAGCCATAAATATCAGCACCCATTTCGTGCAATAACAAACAAAGCCATGATCCTTTAAAACCGGTGTGGCCGGTAATTAATACCTTTTTCCCAATCCAGAAATCTTTATTTTGAGTAAAATTTACCATAATTTCCAATCGCATTTGTCGGTTTTCCATAAATCTTCCAAATCTTCTTTGTCACGTATTGTATCCATCGGTTTCCAAAAACCATAATGCCTATATGCATGAAGCTGTCTGTCTTTAGCAAGTGTTTCCAATGGCTCTCTTTCCCAAATAGTAGGATCTCCGTTTTTTATATAATCAAATATTTCCGGTTGTAAAACAAAGAAACCACCATTTATCCAGGTATTATCGCCTTTGGGTTTTTCCTGAAATGCAAAAATTTCAACAGAATTCTCCTGATTAAAATGAATGGCTCCAAACCTGCCTGAAGGCTGAACTACTGTAACAGTTGCCAGCTTATTTTGTTTTATGTGAAAATCAAGAAGTTCTTTAATATTAACATTCCCTAATCCATCGCCATAGGTCAACATAAATGTCTCATTGCCTATGTATTTTTGAATCCTTTTTATTCTTCCTCCTGTCATGGTATTGAGTCCCGTGTCTATCAGTGTGATTTTCCAGGGTTCAACATTCGACTGATGAATTTCAAGTTTGTTTTGTTTGAGGTCGATGGTAACATCTGCCTGATGCAGAAAATAGTTAGCAAAATATTCTTTTATCAGATAGCCTTTATACCCACAACAAATAATAAAATCATTAAAGCCATAATGAGAATATATTTTCATAATATGCCAAAGTATTGGTCGTCCACCTATTTCTACCATAGGTTTTGGTTTTAAAGAAGTTTCTTCACTCAATCTAGAGCCTAAACCTCCGGCAAGTATAACTACCTTCATACTTAACGTATTTAAATTTATAATTTTACAAAAAAAAACAATTATTTTTCCACATAATATTTTTGACAAAAATACAATTTTTATTGTTTTCTTTGTTGTATAAATTTCAAATTATTATAGCCTCAAAAGATAAATTGTTTTTATTCAGAAGATATTGCGAAATGCCTATTGATTCGTTGGCTGATCAATATATTATACCAGAATGATTTATAAATTAGTTCCATAGTAAATGGTATAATGACGATCAGAAATATGTTGTCTGACTGCCGTTAAGCAAGTAGTTACAAGAACGATAGTGAATTGGACTACTACATTTTTCATTTCGGTATTATTTTAACCTATTACTGATTTGCTTTGAAAGCCCAATTACCAGGAAAAGGTTGTTCATCCCCCGATTGGGTTTCATCACATTGGCATTGGAAATATGACGAATACGAAATTCAGTATTCAGCATCCAGTTATTTGCCAGCATTTTACTGATACCAAGAGCTAAGTTGTCTGAAAAAATAAATCCATGTGCCTGGCGATCTGTTGCGATGGTGATAAAATGAGGGCCGGACCCTAATTGGCTATAAAAAAATGAATTCTCTCCTATTTTATATTTATATCTTATAGCCACATTGATACCAAATTCCAATTCTTTAAGTTTATTGTCCAGAAAAACCGGATTGAACTGTGGTTCAAACATAATCCCCCATTTTCCTTTTTTCTCTTTTTTTGTAAGTTCCCAACCCAAATTACCCATCAACAATAAGGGTTTATAATGTTGTCCTTCGGGAAGTGTTATACTATAAACACTTACACCTATTTTAAACCCTTTTTCTGAGAAGAAGTGTTTTGGTATTTCCTGACTTTGGGCATTAAATGAATTTATAGATAATGCAAGAATGATAATTATTTTAACAGCAGAGAACGCAAAGGGTTTCGCAGAGAACCTCAAAGAATCAGATAAATATTGCTTTAAAATTGGCATTACAGCTATGTTTTTTCTCTGTGTAACTCTGTGTCTTCTCCTTTTTCTCTGTGTAATTAAAAACTTGTTACACGGAGGTTCACTGAGTAGCCACAGAGGCTCACAGAGGAATTCATACATTTATATTTTCGAAATCCAATCAGTTAATTCCCCTAAATTCATCGCAGGAATATCCAGTTTGTTTTTCTTTCGAAAACCGTTTAAATCATTGAACAACTTGTTGATATTGGCCTCTTTTAGTGCAGACAGGGTATTGAATCCTGCTTTGCGGATAGGCTGAATCCAGTATTCATGAACGCCAATTGCCATAAAATCTTCATCACTTGTTTGAACCACTTTCTTTTCGGGACGCATCTGAGGGAAGAAAAGAACATCCTGTATAGAATTGGAATTGGTCATAAACATTACCAAACGATCAATTCCGATGCCCATTCCAGAAGTTGGCGGCATTCCGTATTCCAATGCACGCAGGAAATCCTGATCAATAAACATAGCTTCATCATCCCCTTTTTCCGAAAGTTTTAATTGTTCCTGAAAACGTTCACGCTGGTCAATAGGGTCGTTTAATTCTGAGTAAGCATTTGCCAGCTCTTTTCCATTGACAAAAAGCTCAAACCTTTCGGTAAGTTCAGGGTTCAGCCGGTGTTTTTTACACAGTGGTGACATTTCAACCGGATAATCAATAATGAAAGTTGGTTGTATGTAATGCTGTTCACATTTTGCTCCGAAAATTTCATCAATCAGTTTACCTTTTCCCATACTGGGTTCTGCCTCGATGTGTAATTTTGTACAAACTTCACGAATCTGATCTTCATCCATACCCGAAATATCAAATCCGGTATGTTCTTTTATAGCATCAATCATGGTAACACGAGCAAAAGGAGTCTTGAACTCAATATCATTTTCGCCGAACCTTACCATCGTTGTTCCGTGCAAATCCTTGGCAACTTTCTCAATCATCTGCTCTGTAAAGTCCATCATCCATTTGTAGTCTTTATAAGCTACATAAATTTCCATTACGGTAAATTCAGGATTGTGGGTACGATCCATCCCTTCGTTGCGAAAATCTTTTGAAAACTCATACACACCGTCAAAACCACCAACAATCAGTCTTTTCAGATACAATTCATTGGCAACTCTTAAATAAAGCGGAATGTTCAAAGCATTATGATGGGTAATAAAGGGACGTGCAGCAGCTCCTCCGGGTATGGCCTGAAGTATCGGAGTTTCCACTTCCAGATATCCTTTTGAGTTAAAGAATTCCCGCATCGATTGTACAATTTTTGTACGTTTGATAAATGTTTCCTTAACACCTTCGTTGACAATCAAATCAACATAGCGTTGACGATAACGTTGTTCAGGATCGCTGAAAGCATCAAACAGCACACCATCTTTTTCCTTTACAATAGGCAATGGTTTGAGTGATTTACTCAATAATTTTAAATCGCTGACATGTATGCTGATTTCACCCATTTGTGTGGTGAAAACAAAACCTGTAACACCAATAATATCACCGATATCCATCATTTTTTTAAACACATTGTTGTAAAAAGAAGTATCTTCTCCCTGACAGATATCATCACGTTTGATATACAGTTGAATGCGCCCTGTACTATCCTGCAATTCAACAAATGAGGCCGCTCCCATAATACGACGGCTCATGATTCGACCCGCTATGCTTACATTTTTATATAAATTATTATCTTTTGGATAGTTTGCTAATATTTCAGATGATTTAACATTCACCTCAAATAAGTCTGCCGGATAAGGATTGATACCTGCATTTTGGAGTTCTTCCAGTGATTTTCTGCGGAATAACTCTTGTTCGCTTAACTCTAAACTCATAAAATATTTTTTTTTGCAAAGATAGGGAAAATCAGTTAAATGGGAAATCCGAAAAAGCGATGCACTCATTCAACTTTATACTATTGCTAAAGCTTGCTTTTTATTTGATAATCTGCCAGATTTAACGAATATAAAATACTGATATATTGCATGACATGTTCAAGAAATCAGATAAAAATCTGGCAGATTTAGGCTTTCCATAGAGTAGAAAAAAGAAACTATAATCTTGCCAGCCATTTCTTAAAAAACAAATCATAAATACAATAGTAATTATCTTTCTTATAAATCATTTCCTTTACAAGCAATGATTGTAAAGACCGATTAAGCGAACTTGCTGGACCTAAATTATAAGTTCTTATAAAATTAACCGCATTGGGTTGATTTACTTTTCCTTCTTTTGCTATGGCTATCAATAATTTAAACTGATTTGCAGAAAAAATATTTTTGTAATTGTAATAAAAGCTTTCTCTTTCATTCAAAATATCTATCAATACTTTATTTGCCAGAGTTTTATCTATTTTTTTAACGCCTGTTCCAAATAATTTATTAAAATAATATTGCACATAAAAAGTAAAACATTCTAATTCATCTAACACATAATCTATTATTTCATAATTAATTTCTCTTTTTGCTGTTGCAAAATGCTGTTGTATAAATTCTGCATATTTTTTTTTATCAATTGTATCAAGATACATAAGATCCGAACTTTGATAAAATGGTTTTCCGTAATAATTAAACATAGATGAAAGCAAAGTTTGATTACTCCCCGAAAAAATGAATCTTAATTTATCGCTATACTGCTGACTATATGCTCTTAACAATGCTTCTGTATTTTTTTCAGGATAAAAGGTAATTTGCTGAAATTCGTCAACGGCAATAATATAATCTGCATTTTGACTGGCAAGATATTGAAAAACATAAGCCAAATCTTTTACAGATTCTTCGGGTGGTCGAAAATCAATTTCAAACCCAGGTATTCCAGTAATTTGATCAAAAGTTATTTTACCTCTTAAACCCAAAACCAGATTCTTGATTTTCTGCAGGTATTTAGCTGATCTTGACTTCTCTTCAAGCATAATGGCTTTGCTGAATTCTTTAACAAAATCATTTAAATTTGAAGTTGGCATAATATCCATATATACCAATCTTGCTGTTTTTCGCTGTTTTAAATGATCAAAAACATGTTTAATCAAACCTGTTTTCCCTATTCTTCTTAGTGATAAAAGGGTAATATTTCTACCATTATCTAAGGATGATAGAATTTTATCAAGTTCTGTTTTCCTATCACAAAAATATTCAGATGACTGATAACCATATACTACAAAAGGATTATTCATTTTATTTACAATAAATTTATTCATTTTTTAATTATGCAATTTGCGTTACGCAATTTGCGTAATGCAAAAGTAATATATTTTGAACAAAAAAGCTTAAATTTTCTATAAATCTTCCTTAAATCTGCAAGAATAATACTAACATCTTGAAGTCATCAGGTGACTTAGAAATTAATAGTTAATATAAATAACTGAATAATGAAAATATTTTACCTTTGCTGTGTAAAACTGATTTTTCTCCATAGAAAACATCAAATAAACAGCCAATGAATAACAATGACATATTACGCCGCATCCGTTATACTTTCGATTTCAACGATTACAAAATGATTGAAATATTCGGCCATGCCGGTGTTCAGGTTACAAGACCGCAAATCAGCAATTGGTTAAAAAAAGAGGACGATCCCGCTTATCAGGATCTTAAGGACAAAGAGCTGGCCATATTCCTCAACGGCCTTATCAACGACAGACGGGGTAAAAAAGAAGGAGAACAACCCATTCCCGAAGATTTTCTGGACAACAATATGATTTTCCGCAAATTAAGAATTGCCTTAAATCTTAAAGATGAAGATATCATGGATATTCTTAAACTCGTAGATTTACGTATTGGAAAACACGAATTGAGTGCCTTTTTCCGCAATCCCAGTCAAAGCCAGTACCGTCCCTGTCAGGATCAGTTTCTGCGTAATTTTTTGCATGGAATGCAGTTGAAATATAGGGGTAATTAGAAATTTGAAAGATCTTTTAAATATCCATAAAAAAACTTTCCTCTTTATAAACTTTATAACTTTATAAACTTATTCTTTCCGTAACTTTGCCAAAATTTTAAAGCAATAAGAAATTGCAAACTTTAGATTTAACAAAACTGTATGCCGGGGACAAAAGAGTTTCCGGCTTAAGTGCTTTACTGAATAAGGAAAAATCCTTGCGTTACAGCATCAAAGGCCTGAGTGGTTCTTCTCTTTCGCTGGTGGCCAATGCCGTTATCAAACAAAGCCAAGGCATTCATTTGTTCATTCTCAGCGACAAAGAAAAAGCTGCTTATTTTTATAACGATTTAGAAAATTTAAGTGGTGAAGCCGAATTTGATTATAACAATAAAAATATTTTGTTTTATCCCACTTCCTATAAAAGGCCATATCAGGTTGAAACCGTTGAAAATGCCAATGTTTTGCTGCGCTCAGAAGTACTCAACCGGCTGAGCCATGCAAAGAAAAGCCCTGTTATTGTTACTTATCCCGAGGCTTTGTGTGAGAAAGTAATTACACAGAAAAACCTGATAAGTAATACCTTAAAACTACAAAAAGGGGAAAGTGTCAATCACGATTTTATTACGGATCTGTTGATAGAATACGAATTTGAAAGGGTTGATTTTGTGACGGAACCTGGGCAATTTTCGATACGGGGTGGTTTGATAGATGTGTTTTCATTTTCCAATGATTTCCCATACCGTATTGAGTTTTTTGGAGATGAGGTAGAGTCCATCCGGACATTCAATCCGGTGAATCAATTGTCGAAACAACAACTGGATGTAATTTCGATTTTGCCGAACATACAACATCATAAGTTTGGTGAAATTCGTGAAAGTTTGCTGCAGTTTATTCCAAAACCTGCAAATGTCTGGGTTGAAAACATGGAATATGCTTCCGAAAAAATTGATGCTGCTTTCGAAAAAGCAGAACAGGCTTTTGAGGAAATCGCAGTAGATACAGGCCATAAAAAACCGCATCAGCTATATGCTACTGCTCATGAATTTTTAAAAGAAATTCTCGATTTTAACATCCTCGAAATCGGGAATTATACTTTTTTGAAAAACAATAAAGAGCTTATATTCAATACTTCACCTCAGCCTGTTTTCAACAAAAATTTTGACTTGCTTTTCAGAAACCTGGTTGAAAGTACCGAAAACAGTTATACCAATATTATCGTTTCTGAAAATCCCAAACAGTTTGAAAGACTTGACAGAATTTTTTCAGAAATCAATACCAATAAGGATCCTATAACATATACCCACCTCAGCTGCGCACTTAACGAAGGTTTTGTTGACAAAGACCTCAAAATATGCTGTTATACCGACCATCAGATTTTTGAACGCTATCACAAATACAAACTCAATGAATTTTCTGAAAACAAGGAAGCCATAACCCTTAAGGAAATCTATGACCTTAAACCCGGCGACTTTGTAACCCATACTGATCATGGTATCGGTCGTTATGGTGGTTTGGAAAAAATCATCAACAATGGCAAAGAACAGGAAGCCATTCGTTTAATCTATAAAGAAGATGATATTTTGTATGTGAGTATTCATTCACTGCATCGTATTTCGAGGTACTCGGGCAGAGAAGGCAGTTTGCCTACCCTCTCCAGACTGGGTTCTCCTGCATGGCAAAACCTGAAAAACAAAACCAAGCAAAAGGTCAAGGACATTGCTAAGGATTTAATCAGACTCTATGCCGAACGCAAGGCTGCCAAAGGATTTGCTTTTAATGCTGATACTTATCTTCAAAATGAGCTGGAAGCTTCTTTTATTTATGAAGATACGCCCGACCAGGTGAAAGCTACCAATGATGTTAAAAAAGACATGGAAGCTGATTTTCCAATGGACAGGCTGGTATGCGGTGATGTAGGCTTCGGTAAAACCGAAATTGCCATCCGGGCTGCATTTAAAGCAGTCAGCGACAGTAAACAGGTTGCAGTATTGGTACCTACTACCATTCTTGCCTTGCAACATTCCAAGACCTTTAAAGAAAGACTCGGCGATTTCCCCTGTAACATCGAATACATCAACCGTTTTAAAACCACGGCTCAGAAAACGCAGATATTAAAAGACCTGAAAGCAGGTAAAATTGATATCCTCATTGGAACCCACCGTTTGGTCAGCAAAGATATTGCATTCAAAGACCTGGGATTGCTGATTATTGACGAAGAACAAAAATTCGGGGTAGCTGTAAAAGAAAAGCTCAAACAAATCAAGGTAGATGTGGACACCCTCACCTTAACCGCAACACCTATTCCGCGAACCTTGCAGTTTTCGCTGATGGGAGCAAGGGATTTATCCATTATGAATACACCTCCGCCCAATCGCCATCCAATACATACTGAATTGCATTCTTTTAACGAAGAACTAATACGCGATGCAGTATTACAAGAAGTTTCCAGAGGTGGTCAGGTGTTTTTTGTCCACAACAGGGTACAAAGCATACTGGAAGTTGCCGGAATGCTGCAACGCCTGCTGCCTGACATTAAAGTAGCCATCGGCCACGGACAAATGGACGGACATAAACTGGAAAAAATTATGCTCGATTTTATTGATGGAGAATATGATGTGTTGCTGGCAACAACCATCATCGAAAATGGACTGGATATCCCTAATGCCAATACCATCATCATCAACGAAGCCCATACATACGGTTTGAGCGATTTGCATCAGTTGCGCGGTCGTGTAGGTCGTTCGAACAAAAAATCTTTTTGCTATTTAATCGCGCCCCCTCTGACAGTTCTTACTGATGAAGCCCGCAAAAGACTAAAAGCCATAGAAGAGTTTTCAGAAATCGGAAGTGGTTTCAATATTGCCATGCGCGACCTGGATATCCGCGGTGCCGGCGATATTCTGGGAGGTGAGCAAAGTGGTTTTATTTCAGAAATCGGTTTCGATATGTACCATAAAATCCTGGATGAAGCCATTACTGAATTGAAAGAAAACGATTTCAGAGGATTATATTACAAAGAAGATGAAGAAGTTGTGTTTGTAAAAGAATGTACCATAGAAACCGATCTTGAATTGATGATACCCGACGAATATATTCAGAATATTACCGAAAGACTGAGCCTTTACAAAGAACTGGATAATCTTGAATCGGATGAGGAATTGGCTTCATTTAAAACCCGGCTTGTGGATCGTTTCGGAGCCATTCCTGAACCTACCGAAGAACTTATAAATACGATAAAACTTCGAAGAATCGCAAAACACATCGGTTTTGAAAAAATGATACTGAAACAGGAAAAACTGATCGCTTATTTTATTGCCAACCAGGATTCTCCTTATTTTCAATCACTTGAATTTACCAAACTGCTTGAATATTTACAATTCAATCCCCGTTTGGTCAGGATGAAAGAGAACAAAGGGAAACTTTCCATAATTTTCGACAATATCAGTAATATAAGTAAAGCACTGAAAATACTGGAACCTATTCAAAAAGCTGCCTGTCAGTAAGCAATTTTTTAAAATACCATAAAAAAAAATTAACCCGACGGGCAATGTCATTAAGTTAAGAAAATCCTTTGCTTTTTAATCTTTAAAATTTTTAAATATAATATGAAATAAACTCAAATCTTACTAAAAATAAGGTTAATAAGATTGAGTATCCAGTTAATTTCTTTTTTCTACTAAGGTTTAAA
>CAIUKU010000094.1 GCA_903899825.1 uncultured Bacteroidales bacterium
AAATGACTTATACTTCTTTGAATGAGGTCAAAAAGCTGGCATTCAAATTTTCTTAAAAATATCAATTATATAAATGATATTTATCATTTATTATATTAACTTTGATGTTTTAATTTAATCATTTATAACAAATCAAAAAAATGGAGGTACCTATGCAAGCAGTTGCTTTATTTGTCACGATTGGAATTTTATTATTTGTATTCTCAGGTATACGAATCATCAGACCTACCCACAGGGGTTTAATTGAAAGACTGGGGAAATACCATAAATTTGCCAGTCCCGGTTTCCATTGGATCATACCCATTATCGACCGTATGTTCATGGTAAACATTACTGAACTCATGATAGATGCAGAACCACAGGAAATTATCACCAACGACAACCTGAATGCCAGGGTTGATGCCCAGGTGTATTTTAAAGTAACTGAAAGCGAAGAAGGCGTAAAAAATTCACAATACAATGTCAACAATTACCAATGGCAGATTGTAAACCTGGCCCGCACTACTTTGCGTAATATCATCGGCACACTCACCCTTAAATCGGCCAATAGTGAAAGAGGAAAAATCAATGCTGAATTACACAAAACCCTCTGCGAAGAAACCAAAACCTGGGGCATTGAAATTGTACGTACCGAATTAAAGGAAATTGATCCTCCAAAGGACGTACAGGAAACCATGAACAAGGTAGTAAAAGCCGAAAATGAGAAGATAGCCGCCATCGACTATGCCACTGCAGCCGAAACAGTAGCAGATGGTGTTAAACGATCAAAGATCAAAGAAGCCGAAGGGTATAAACAATCCAAGATACTCCATGCCGAAGGCGATGCTGATGCCATTAAACTGGTAAACGAAGCCGCTGATAAATATTTTACCGGCAATGCACAGTTGTTGCGTAAACTCGAAGCCGTTGAAACAGCCCTTAAAACCAATGCCAAAATTGTTATCCCAACTGGAAGCGAATTGGTGAATGTAATTGGTGAAATGGCAGGGGTATTGCCATTGGATATGAAAAAAGATAAAGAAAAGATATAAAGCTGTAATGAATAAACATTCGTTTATCTGTAAGTTACGTATAGGTAAACGAATGTTTGTTATTGAAATTGGTGCTGTAGTTTTAACTATCACCAAATCAAAAAATGGTATTGAGATGTCCAAAAAAATGAACAAATGAGATCATAACTTCTTATGGAAAATTATACAGCCCTCAAGCCTGAAAAATGAAACAAGCCCTCTCATTATTAGCAATTCTGTTCATAACTATCCAGGCTTTAAGTCAGGAAGATAATTCAACTACTACACCTCAACCCTTGTCAGGAATAGATCAGTCATATATCAAAGTGGTCGTGAAATATCATAAAATGCCGAAATCCAACTGGGCATTGATAAGCGGTATCTGGATTCCCTTCGGTGAATTAAAGATAATGGGTAATCATCCGCAAATAGGATTTCAATTCGGTGTCAAACACCGAAAAATGAATTATGATCTTAGTTTTATTTTCACTACTGAAGAAAGCCGTGATTATTTCTATGTTAAGCGACCCTCCGGCGACAACATGGAATTGAGCCATCGTTTTTTCGGAGGATATTTAGGCTTAGATATCGGAAGGGATATTTTATGTATAAACGCACACGAACTTCAACTCAACGGAGGTATTGCTTTAGAAGGAATAGATGTTTTAGAAGAAAACAAAAATAAAAATTTGCCGCCAGCATTCGTTTGGAGCTATAACTTTAATATTGGCCTGGGCTATCGTTATTATTTTGCCAATTCCATGTATCTTGGAATAAAACTAAAATACAATGTTGTGGATTATACCCTCAACAAGGTGATTGACTACAACGGTAATACCTTCACCCTGCATTTTATGATTGGAGGCCTGAATAAAATATTTAACAACAAAAAATTAAAATCAATTAGAATTTAATAAGGAATAAAATTAAAAAAAATTAAGCCAATCGTTAAAAAAAATACAAATCTATTATATAAATGAATAAGGAGTGTAGTCCAGCTAACACTAAAAAAAACGGAGCGATACCGAAAAGCCTTACGAGTAGGAGAATAAAATATAAAAACGATGAAAAAAATTACTTTTTTAATGATCCTAACTGTCCTTTTTATTCAAGTAAGGACGAATGCACAACCAAATTTAACAGCTGCAACCAATAATCCGACTGCAGGACAAATTTTCACTCAACACCAGACAGCTTATACAGCAGCTGGTGCAGCAGGTGCAAATGTTACCTGGAATTTTTCCACACTAAGCAGCACGCTAACAATAACAAATTCATTTTCATTACCGTCAGCAACTCCTTATGCTTCAAGCTTCCCAACTGCAAATTTAGCTTCACTTATCAGTGATGGTGTTAGTAGTCCTTATTATAGCTATTACATTGCCAATACAAACTATTTCGCGGTTGATGGTTTGTATATTCCTAACGGAAGCATTGCTGTACCTTATTCTGATGCTGAGAACCTGCTTCAGTATCCTATGACATACAATACCAGCTATACTGATAATTTTGCATGTACTATCATGGGTTATGACAGACACGGGCAGGTAAGCGTTATTGCAGATGGATATGGTACATTAATTATGCCTTACGGAACGGTTACCAATGTTTTGAGAGTAAAAGCTTCCGAAACCTATGCCGATTATATGTCTGGAGTAGCTGTAACCAATTACACATCAGTCAATTATTATTGGTACAAAGCAGGTATTCACAATAATCTGTTTCAGCTGTCAACCCTGAATGCAAACGGAAGTTTATACCAGCAATATGGAATGTATATTGATGGTACTCATGTAGGAATTAATGAAAATCCAAATAAACAAAGCGGTTTTGATTGCTATCCTAATCCGGCAAAAGATAAAATTACAATAGAAATTCCTGTGCTGAAAAGCAATAATGAATCTTACTTTACTATTTGTAATATCAATGGAGAGGAAGTGATAAAAGATAAAATTTCTCAGTCTGGAAAATCAGAAATAGACATCAGTACCCTGTCAAGCGGACTGTATTTTGTAAAATTGATTACTGACAATAATGTTGAAATCAAAAAAATAATTAAACAATAAAAATGCTATTTTAAATTTGCGGAGTTAATACCATTTCAGGAATGAAGGAAGATTATAACTCCGCATATTTATTGAAAACAATCAAAATCTAAATTAAATAGCATAACCCACTATTTCCTTAAGAAATTAATGTTCATTATAAGTTCATATTTTAAAGATAAAGAACGATGAAATTATTAAAATACATCCTTTTACTGAACATTTATATTGGGGGCGGGGACAGGACTCGAACCTGCGACCTACGGCTTAACAGGCGAAGTAACTGTTCACGTCGCCACCTT
>CAIUKU010000095.1 GCA_903899825.1 uncultured Bacteroidales bacterium
ACTTCACTTATTGACCAAACTGCAAGAGGAGATTTCAGGCATTTCAAAGATGCAATGACAATCATTAAACACAAACAAATTGACACGGCTTACAATGTATATTTAGCTTTATATCAAGGCTTGTCAGACAGCAAATCAGATGATGCTTACAAACAATTCAGTCCAGAATTCTTCGATTTAATTGTAGTAGATGAGTGCCACAGAGGAAGTGCAAAAGAAGATAGCAAGTGGCGTGAAATATTAGACTATTTCAAAACTGCCACACATTTAGGCATGACAGCCACACCAAAGGAAACAACCGAAACGTCAAACATTCATTATTTCGGTGAACCAGTTTACACCTATTCACTTAGACAAGGTATTGATGATGGTTTTCTTGCTCCTTACAAAGTAATCAAAGTAACACTTGACATTGATGCCGAAGGTTGGCGACCATCAAAAGGCTTTATAGATAAAAATGGAAATCCAGTTGAAGATAGAATTTATAATAGAACTGACTTTGATAAAAACATTGTTGTTGATGAACGCAGAGAACTAGTTGCAAGAAAAATAACGGAATTTTTAAAAGGAAATGACCGTTTCGCAAAGACAATAGTTTTTTGTATTGACATTGAGCATGCCGAAGGCATGCGAACCGCTTTGGCTAACGCCAATGCCGATTTGGTTGCTCAAAACCATAAATATGTAATGCAGATTACTGGCGACAATGAAGAAGGAAAAAGAGAGTTGGACAGTTTTATAAATCCAAGTGAACGTTACCCTGTTATTGCGACAACTTCCAAATTAATGACTACTGGCGTTGATGCTCAAACTTGCAAACTCATTGTATTGGATAGTAATATCGGTTCTCCGACAGAGTTCAAACAAATAATTGGCAGAGGAACAAGAATTAATGAAGAATACGGAAAAACGTATTTTACCATTATGGATTTTAGAAATGTAACCAATCTTTTTGCAGACCCTAATTTTGATGGCGACCCTGTAATGATTAAAGATGTTACAGAAGATGATGATATTTCAGGAACAGACGATGAAGTAACAGACGACCCAATTGTTGATGTGGTTGATGGCGGTGATGTTGATTTTCCAACTCCTGAATATCCAACTGTTACTGGAGGTGGCTTTATTGTGGCAGAGCCAAACCCTAGAGAAAAAATAAGAGTTGATGGCGTGTTAGTGAAAGTTTTAAACGAGCGAGTGCAATATTTAGGTGCTGACGGAAGAATAATAACCGAAAGTCTGAAAGATTATACCAAGAAAAATGTAATAGAAAAATACGCAACGCTTGAAACGTTTTTGAATTCATGGAAAAACGCTGACAAGAAAAAAGCAATCGTTGCAGCGTTAGAACAACAAGGAATTTTCTTTGAAGCCTTAAAGGAAGAAATCGGAAAAGACTTTGACCCTTTTGATTTGATTTGTCATGTTGCTTTTGAAGCAAAACCATTGACACGAAAAGAAAGAGCAAACAACGTAAAGAAAAGAAACTACTTTACGAAATATGGAGAAAAAGCACAATCTGTTATTAAAAGTTTACTTGACAAATACGCAGATGATGATTTATTGACTATTGAAAGTTTAGATGTTTTAAAACTTGACCCATTAAACAAATTAGGTTCGCCACTTGAAATAATTAATGCTTTTGGTGGAAAAGAAAATTACATACAAGCATTAAAAGAATTGGAAAACGAACTTTATAAAGCAGCATAAAAAATGGCAAATGTAGGTGCAGTAGTAAACGGTATAAGAAATATAATGAGACAAGACAGAGGTATCTCTGGCGATGCTCAACGATTAGAACAATTGGGCTGGATGTTGTTTCTTAAAATCATGGACGACAAAGACAAAGAGCTAGAAGTTATAAAAGACAATTATGTTTCAGTAATTCCTGAAAAATTTCAGTGGAGAAATTGGGCGACTGACCCTGAAGGAATAACAGGTGATGAATTGCTAAACTTTATTGATAATAACAGTGAAAAAGAAAATGAAAAAGGTCTGTTTTCTGCTTTACGGAATTTAACTAAAAAAAATGCAAGTAAAAGAGCAATTCTAGTTCAAGAGGTTTTTGAGGGTAATAATAATTACATGAAGTCGGGATATGAATTACGAAAAGTTATTAATAAACTTAATGAAATTGACTTTACAAAATCAGAGGATAAACACGTTTTCGGAAATATTTACGAAACTATTTTACAGGAATTAAGAGATGCAGGTAACAAAGGCGAATATTATACTCCAAGAGCAGTAACTCAATTAATGACAATGCTCACCAATCCTAAATTAGGTGATAAAGTATTAGACCCTGCCGCTGGAACTGGCGGTTTCTTAACAGCAGCAATTGACCATGTTCGTGACCATTTTGTGAAAACGGTTGATGACGAAGCGATTTTGCAAAACTCAATAACAGGTTGGGAATTAAAACCAGTAGCTTATGTTTTAGGTTTGACAAATCTAATACTTCACGAAATGGATTTGCCCGACTATCATTATATTGACAGTTTAAAAAAGGAATACAATAGTATTGGCAAAAAGGACAAAGTAGATGTAATACTTGCTAATCCTCCATTCGGTGCAAGCATAGCTGACGGTGTAGAAACAAATTTTCCTGCAAATTATAGATGCAAAGAAAGTGCTGATTTATTTATTGTATTAATGATTCAGCTTTTAAAAGACAATGGAAAATGTGCAATCGTATTGCCCGATGGTTCTATAACTGGTGAAGGTATCAAAGCTAGAATACGAGAAAAATTACTAACGGACTGCAATTTACATACGATTATAAGACTTCCGCAAAGCACTTTTTTCCCTGCAACAGTTTCAACAAACCTATTATTTTTTGAGAAGGGAACACCAACCAAAGAGATATGGTATTATGAACATAAATTACCCGAAGGACAAAAAAGCTATTCAAAATTAAAACCGATTCGATTTGAAGAATTTAATCCAGTTATTGAATGGTGGGATAATCGTGTTGAAACTGAATTTGCATACAAGATAAATATTGAGGATTTAAAAGAATGGGATTTAAATGTAACAAATCCCAACAAAAAGGAAGATGTTAAAAAATCTCCAAAACAATTATTTTCTTTATTTGAAAAATCCCAAATCAACATAAATAATGAAATAAAAGAACTTACTAATGAAATACTAGAAAAACCAACAGGGATTTTGGAATCATTAGTTAGTCAAAATATAGATTTATTCAAAACAAAAGAATCTGTTTCAGTTCTTCGTGACGCTATTTTACTTGAAGCGATAACGGGTAAATTGACTTCTAATTGGCGAGAAAAAAACAAAAGCAAAGAATCCGTAATTGAATTACTAAAAAAGGTAAAATTAGAGAAGGAAAAAAAAATTAAAGACAAACTAATAAAACCTGACAAAGAAAAAAGAACTATAGACAAATCAATAATACCATACGAAATTCCAAATGAATGGCAGTTTGCATACTTTAATGATATTTCAAATTTCCAAATTGGAAAAACACCAGCAACAAAACAAATGGAATATTGGTCGCAAGGCGAATTCAATTGGCTAAGCATTGGCGACATGGAACATTATGGTTCGATATTACATACTTCAAAAAAAATCACAAAAGATGCTGTTAAGGAAGTTTTTAACGGACAACTACCAAGTCCTGCTGAAACCTTATTAATGAGTTTTAAATTAACTATTGGGAAGATGTCTATTACTAAAATAGCAACCTACCACAATGAAGCAATAATCTCAATTTATCCATACACAAACATTGAAAGAGATTATTTATTTTACTTGTTACCTATCGTTACTAAACTTTCTATTTCTAAAAAAGTATTGATGGGTCAAACTTTTAATTCTAAATCATTGACAGATTTAATTGTTCCAATTCCTACAAACGCAGAGCAATTAGAAATAGTTAAAAGAGTTAAGCACTTAATGGATAAATGTAAAAATATCGAAGCGAAACTTATTGAACACAATGAATTGTCAATGCAATTAATACAATCAGCAATAGAAGACCATTTTGTAAAAAACTAATAAAATGCCTACGCTAAAGTCATACACATTTGCAAGCCACATAAGCCAGCCCACGAGCCAAAGCTTGCAAAAGAGTATGCCTTTCCAACCGCACAGTCAGAGCAACACAGCGGACAGACCTACCACGAAATACAGAAGGGCAGCTGGTAACAGCGGTTTTGCAAAATGGCGGGTTCAGTGCTTCTATGACAGTTTAGTGCAAGGTTCAACATTCGGAATTCTAATGAACATTTGTGCTGAAAATCCGCCACTTCGCAAAGCCGCAAAACGTGTGTGTCTTGAAACAGACCCGAGAAATTGGGCGAGAGTGCTGTACAAAAGATGGAAGACTTTAAAAGCTATTAAAACGAAAGCCCAAGCCGAGCGAACTGGTAACGGAATCATTAATATCAAACTAAAGAAATGGACTTCCGCAGACGATTTTCAGGAATAGTTTGCAAACCACCTTATGGTGCAAAGGTCGGAAACTGCCATTGTGCTGAACGATAAGGAAAAACGAGGGCGAGATTCTTGTAGGTGAGTATTGTCGAGCTGAATAAATTGAACCAACTATGAAGTCTCGTAAAAGCATAGGAAATGTCGAAAGCGATTAGTTACGTTTGTAATCGTTAAGAGTGTAAAGGAAACCTGATTACTGTTTACATGACATTCGGGATTAAGTTGGCAGGAAGGCAATACAGGGTTTTGTATGGAACAAGAGAAGTCGATACTGCACTGTTAACCGCAAAGGGAAGCAGTCATACAGGGATTGTATGAAGTATCGGTGGCAGACTAAGTCGTAGTAGTGATGAAATTTCTGTAATGGAAATGGAGCGAAGGGCTTAGCTTGTTTAATTTCCATAATTAACAACAAGCAGCAATGCAATGATTGACTATTATGAAATAAAATCACAGCCAATTACCAGAGTAATGGTATTTGCGGCATATAAGAAAGTGAGAGCCAATAAGGGAAGCGGGGGCATAGATGATATGAAGTGGGAATGGTTGGAAAACAACCTTCAAACGGAGTTATACAAACTATGGAACCGATTGACATCAGGCAGTTATTTTCCTATGCCCGTAAAGGAAGTACCCATCAAAAAGAAAGGTGGAGGAGAGCGAAAGTTAGGAATACCGACACTATTAGACCGTATAGCCCAACAGGTGGTAAAGACGCATTTAGAATGCATAGTAGAACCAATTTTTCATGATAGTTCATTTGGATATCGACCATCCAGAAATTGTCATCAGGCAGTAGCACAAGCATGCAAGAACACATTTAACCATGACTTTGTTATAGACTTAGACATCAAAGGATTTTTCGATACCATCGACCATGATTTATTAATGAAAGCAGTAAGGTTTTACTGTAAAGACAAATGGGTTTTATTGTATGTAGAGCGATGGC
Organism: uncultured Bacteroidales bacterium; assembly: GCA_903899825.1. GTDB lineage: Bacteria > Bacteroidota > Bacteroidia > Bacteroidales > JACABE01 > JACABE01. The sequence continues at coordinate 5,405 of CAIUKU010000095.1, forward strand.
TCAAAGCAGGAATTGTGCAACAAGATGGCAACCAGATAGACCGACTGACAGGCACACCGCAAGGAGGCGTAATTAGTCCGTTATTGGCAAATATCTTTATGCATGTAAGCTTTGATAAATGGATGGAAAATAATCATCCCGAAAAGCCATTTGAACGCTATGCCGATGATGTGGTGGTACATTGTAAAACAGAGAAGCAAGCTATATTTGTTTTAAAGCAAATTAGTAAGCGACTAATTAATTGCAAACTAACATTACATCCCCAAAAGACCAAAATCGTAAATGTACGAGGTAGAGCAGAAAAGAAGTATCCAAAGAGTTACGATTTTCTTGGATTTACCATTCGACCAAACTGGTGCAAAATTAAGGGAAAGATGTCGCTTATGCCCAGTATTTTCATAAGTAAGAAGTCAATAAGTAGTGTGTTAGAAAAGTTCAGAGAATTGCAAATACATAAAAGGCGAAAACCAATTGAGGTAATAGCCAGCGAATTACGTCCTGTTATTCAGGGAATAATCAATTATTATTGCAAGTTTTCAAAAGGGCATACTAGATATATCTGGAATCAGCTAAATGAAAGGTTACTCAAATGGGTGAAATGGGAGAAAGGACTTTATAAAATGGCTTCTGTAAGATGGTTAAAGAAAAAGTATAAGGAAGCACCTTTACTTTTTCCACACTGGAAATTGGTAAATCCATAAAGTTATTATACTTTTGTGATTAAACAAGAAGAGCCGTGTGAAGCGAGAGTTTCAAGCACGGTTCCGTGAGAACGTGAGGGTGAAATTTCCTTGCGTGACTCGATTAGCACCAAAATTAAAATAGTAAAGTATGAAAAAAGTAATAATAATTATTGGATTGTTAGGGATACTAACAACGTCGTATGGGCAACAACAATATTTTTCTAAGCAACAACTTAATGCAGATTTTGACAGTCTGCTTGTAAGTATCGAGGAAATACACCCAAATATGTTTGCCAATATCTCAAAAGAAGTATTTGATTTAAAAATTTTGCAGGCAAGGAACTCAATTACAGATTCAATGACACGAATGGAGTTTTTTATCATTGCCTCACCCGTGGTTGCAAGCCTGCAGGATGGCCATACCCATATGCAGTTTCCCGGCAACGACATTTTCTTCGTGCAGGATAAACTTTTCCCGTTTCCGGTCAATGTAAGTTGGAGGGACTCAACAGCGAGTGTTTCGGACGACCGGTCTGAACCAAAATCCGAGATCCCTGTCGGTGCTCAGATACTTGAGATTAACCAAAGACCAATACAGCAAATCCTTGGCAAAATGTACAACTTAGTATCAGGCGAAAAGGTGTTCTTTAAAAATTACAACACTGAAGTTAATTTTACTCGGTACTTATACCTGCTCTACCACGACACAGCGTTTTCGATAAGTTATAAATATGAAAATCAGATTTTTAATAAGATCGTTGCCGGTATTCCGGTAAATCAGCGGTATCCAAGTTCTACTCCAGTCCAGACAACTTCAACCCAACCTAAACGCAACATATCCTTAAACCTGAAAATATTGCCCGATAGTAGTATTGCGATAATTACGCTTTATTATTTTCCTAAGGATAACTGGTGTCCGGGACTTGATTCGGTTTTTCGTGCTATACGAGAACAAAAAATCAGAGATCTAATAATAGATATTCGGAACAACGGTGGTGGAAACTCTGCAAAGGGGGACTATTTTTTTCAATATATCTCAAAGGTGCCATATAAGCAATTTGGCACAACAACAATTCGTACAAGCAGAAAGCAGATTGAGTTTCATAAGTCGTTTTATAATATGGTTGACACAACTTCAATTGGAATAAAGCATTGGCCAAGTGGAGACTTAGTACCGTTAAGAAAAACAGAATACAAATTCAAAAAGGGGAATGTTTATCTTTTAACAAGCAATAATACGTATTCTTCGGCAGCTAGTTTTTCATGGGCATTCAAGTATTTTAAGATGGGAACTATTGTTGGTGAAGAAACGGGTGGCATGGCAGTGTGCTTCGGTGATGTTATCATGCAAACTTTGCCAAATACCAAGTTAGATTTAGGTATATCTCATAAAAAGTTTTATCATTATGGTGCAACTGATGAAGACAGCTCACATGGAACGATTCCCGATTTTGACGTGCCATCTGAAAAAACATTAGATTATACTATTAAACTTATAATGAATGGAAGAAAATAATGAAATTCTGGTGCTAACAGCACCTATGCCCAATAGCCTATGAAAGTGCAACTTGAAGCAGCATACCCCGCAGAAACATTGTACCGTTTGACAGTGACGAAGCCCGCAAAACGGCTACTGGGCATAGCTGCGGAACGTTATGCAATATTATGAAAAAGCAACTTCTAATTATAATTATAGTACTTCAATTTTTTGATACTTTTTGTCAGAATATCGAATATAAAAAATTATGGATAGGCTCAAATAGAATTTATAATTATGAGGATGAAGGTAAAATGCATGCGGGTAAAGAAGGATTTTTATCTTCTGTTCTATGGTTTTCTGAAAATGAAATAAATATAATTTTTTTTGTCATTGATTATGAAAATTGCACTATTTTTTTGGATACAATAAAGTATGAATATCGAATTATTAGAAAGAAAATTGTTGGAAATAA
>CAIUKU010000096.1 GCA_903899825.1 uncultured Bacteroidales bacterium
AAAATATTCCTTTAACAATTACTAATATTTAGAATTGATTTTTTTATATTTTTAATAAAGAGAAAATTTATAAAAGTATGAATTTTTTCATATAATTCACAATTTTGCAGATCATGTTCTACATTTTGTGATTATCTTTGTAGAATGAAATACTCATTTTATGGAAAAGTTAATTCAGGTTTTTCAATCAAGATTAAAATCAACAGATACAACATTTAAACGTTATTTGTGGCATGAAATCAATTGGGGTAATCGCTTAATTGCAATTACAGGTGCAAGAGGGGTTGGAAAAACTACACTTTTGCTGCAATATATTAAGGATATTTTTAAAACAGACATTGAAAATATATTGTATGTTAGTCTTGATAATTTATATTTCAGCAAAACAACACTTTCAGATTTTGCAGATGAATTTGTAAAACGAGGTGGAAAATATTTGTTTCTGGATGAAGTTCACAAATATCCCAATTGGTCACTGGAAATAAAGAATATATACGATAATTACCCTGAACTTTTTATTGTATTTACTGGATCATCAGCATTAGATATATTAAAAGGCAAAGGAGATTTAAGCAGAAGAGTTGTTACTTATAAAATGAACGGACTTTCATTTCGTGAATTTTTAACATTCAAATATCGTTTAATTTTTCCTGTATATTCTTTAAAAGATATAATCGAAAACGCTACTGAAATATGCAATGCGATTAATACAACCATAAAACCGATAAAGTATTTTGAAGAGTACTTAAAAACTGGGTATTATCCTTATTTTATTGAAGGAGAAGATGATTATTACCAACGAATTGAACAAACTATAAATCAGATCATTGAAACAGATTTACCAACAATTGAAAATATTGATTTTACAGCAATCCATAATATTAGAAAATTATTGGTTGTTATAGCCGAAGTTGTTCCATTTAAGCCTAATATTCTTAAACTTAGTAAACAGATTGGAATTAATCGTGATACATTTGTAAAATATTTACATTGGTTAGCTAGAGCAGATTTGTTGCTTCTATTAGAAACCGATACTCATGGAACAAGTAAATTAAACAAGCCTGAAAAAGTATTTTTAAACAATCCCAATTTAATTTATACATTAACTCAATCTGTCACAAATACAGGTAGTTTAAGAGAAACATTTTTTTATAATCAATTAAAAGTTAAACATAAAGTACTCTATTCCAACATAGGTGATTTTTTGGTTGACAACAAATTTATTTTTGAGATCGGAGGAAAGAATAAGACCAACAGGCAAATTCCAGGTATAGATAATGCTTATATTGCAGCAGATAATATAGAATACGCCTACAAGAACACTTTACCCATCTGGTTATTTGGGTTTTTATATTAGGAATACTTAAGTTGAAGGAAAAAATCAAGTCACACTTAGATAAATACCAATACCTCCAATACACCAATAACTTAATAACCTAATAACTACATACAACACCAAAAACTGTTTATTCAACTACTTTTAAGTAAGATTTATCTAAAAATTATAAATCCATATCTTCAAATATTGTAATTTCGTCATCAAATTCATTAAATAAATTTCTATGATCTATAAATGGCTGTATCAAAACAAATGGAAAGAATCCCTGCGTTCATCCATATGGCAGAAAAACCTGGCAATAAACATCATAATGGGGGTTTTAATGCTCTATTTTGTAGTTAATTTTCTGATATTGGGTTTATTCGCTGATAAAATATTGATGGAAATATTTCCTGACGAAAATCCGGTGAATAAATTCAACAGTTTTTTACTGTATTTCATGGGTATTGACCTGTTGATAAGATTTCTGGGACAAACGGTTCAAACATTAAGCATACAACCCTATTTACATCTTCCTGTTAAAAGAGCTTCACTGATGCATTATCTATTAGGCCGTTCTTTGGTAAATCCTGTCAACTATTTTTATTTTGTTATTTTTATTCCGTTTGCCATTAAAGCAGTAGGATATCTTTTCAGTCCCGGAGCAGCATTGCTTTGGTTATTTTTGATGTTTTTGATTGTTTTCTTCGACAATTACCTGATTACTTTCGTAAAACGACAGTTGGGAAGCAAGCCCCTGCTGGCATTGGGTTTGCTATTAATATTGGCAGCATTCATTCTCCTCGACACATACAAAATCTTCTCTTTACAGGCTATTTCTGAGCATATCTTTACAGCAGTTTTGCTTCATCCATTTTTAATAGTATTTCCTTTACTGGCAGTTGTTTGTATCTATTACTTAAATTTCTTCTTCCTGAAAAAGCATGCTTACCTGGAAAACTTCAGTAAAAACAATTCAAAAAAAGTCATCAATACTGCTGGTATCAGTTTCTTCAACAGGTTTGGGGTAATTGGCGAACTGATGAATCTGGAAATTAAATTAATGATACGCAACAAACGTCCTAAATCTATCATATATATGACCCCATTATTTTTATTGTACGGATTTTTCTTTTATCCACAGGATACGTATATGAATATGGGTGGTATGCTCATCTTTGTCGGCATCTTTATTACAGGTGGTTTTATGATGACTTATGGTAATTACCTCATCAGTTGGGAAAGCAGTTATTTTGATGCTTTGCTAACAAAAAGTTTCGATTTTCAGAAATACTTTCAGGCCAAATATACGCTATTGGCAACTGTCACTGTAATTTCTTTCCTGATAACAATTCCCTATCTTTTTTTCGACATTAAATTGCTCTATATCAACGCGGCCTGTTTTATTTTCAACCTGGGTTTCAATATAAATTTAGTGCTATTTTTTGCAATGAACAATAAAAAATATCTCGATTTGAGCAGGAGTGCCACTTTTAACTATCAGGGTGTGGGGGCCAGCAATTTTATTGTTGTACTTCCCATGATGCTGTTACCCATCTTGATTTACCTGCCGTTTAGCTTTATGGGCATGCCTGAAACAGGATGGATGGTTATCGCCGGTATTGGCTTGTTGGGTATAGCAATGAGCAAACCATTGCATGCAATGATTATCCGTCGTTTTTACATAAAAAAATATCAAATGGCTGAAGGTTTCAGACAACGTTAATAATTTAGTTTAATAATTTTTAGAATATGATACAAGTAAATAATCTTAGCAAAATATACAATGGAACAACAGTTCTGAATATCAGTAATCTTCAGATCAGCAAAGGCGAAAGCTATGGTTTGGTGGGTAATAACGGGGCAGGGAAAACCACTTTTTTCCGTTTAATCCTCGATTTAATCAGAGCCAACAGTGGTGAGGTTTTGTCAAAAGGCAGCAATGTGGCAGGGGCTGAAGCCTGGAAACAATACACAGGTTCCTATCTGGATGAAGCTTTTTTAATTGAATTTCTGACAGCCGAAGAATATTTTAATTTTATCGGTAAACTACACAATCTTTCTAAAGGAGATATTGTCGAGTTTTTGAACCAGCATGCTGATTTTTTCAATGAAGAGATTCTGGGGCAAAAGAAATACATCCGCGATTTTTCCAAGGGAAACCAGAAGAAAATCGGCATCATCGCTGCAATGATGGGTAATCCTGAGATATTAATACTGGATGAACCGTTTACAAATCTTGATCCCAGCAGCCAGATTCGTCTGAAAAAAATCCTGGCTGAATTAAAAACAAAATATGACGTCACTATGTTGATTTCCAGTCACGATCTGATGCATGTAACCGAAGTTTGCGAACGCATTAACGTTTTGGAAAAAGGTCTTATTGTTAAGGATCTGGCAACTGACGAAAACACCCTTAAAGAACTGGAATCCTATTTTGCCGTATAAAAAGCTGAATAGTTAGGATACAATGGTATTTTGAATGAAGTTAACCGATGGAAAATATTTCTGTCGGTTTTTTCTTTTATATTCAAAAGAATTATATATTTGCTATTCATTTTATAAATGTACACTATATGAAACACTTTGCTTTTCTGACACTTTTGTTTTTTTCCTTACATTTCTCATCAACAGCTCAGATAGCATTTAAAGCAGGTGATCTGAGCATCAGCTTCGATGATAAAGGATATTTTACTGAAATAAGGAATCAAAAAACCAATAAGAATTATTTATCAAAGGATACGATTGCTCCGTTGCTGACTTTAATTTCAGAAAATAAAAGATATGCTCCATCGTCTCTGCAGTTCAATAAAAAGAACAGTATGCTAACGTTGAATTTTAAAGAAGCAGGAGCAAGCATTGACATTAAAGTTGTAGTAAAAAAGACGCATCTTTGCTTGGAAATTCTGAAAGCAGTACCCTGTGACCAGATCGAAGGGATTGTATGGGGGCCCATTCCTTTGAGTATTTCAAAAACCATAGGTGAAATAATCGGGGTTGTCAGAGACGATAATATAGCTGTTGGAATGCAGGTATTGAACATAAAAACCGATGGAGGAGATTACTCAAAAGAAGGAACTACTTTTGACAGAGGTCATGCTGCGCTTACAAGGCCATGGGGTAGCAGTATACAGGCTTTTACCATAAACAGGGAAATCCAGAGATATGTGGACAGCTGGAATGGTGAATTTAAACATACGCCTGTTATTCCTATAAAAGGAGAAAATGTCAGGGGTAGTAAAATCGCATTGTTTAGCTGTGATGAAGCCAAAACCCTCGACTGGATTGAAAAGATAGAATTGGCTGAAGGTTTGCCGCATCCGGTTTTAAACGGAGTCTGGGTAAAGAGAGCTTTTCAGCGTGGTCATTCCTATCTTATTGCAGATTATTCTGAGAAAAATATTGATACATTGATAGCTTATACAAAAAGAGCCGGATTAATTTCATTGTATCACAGTGGCCCTTTTGCTAACTGGGGACATTATAAGCTGGACACTTCTTTTTTTCCGAACGGCAAAAAAGGCATGAAAAAATGTGTAGAAAAAGCAAAAGCTGCTGGTTTGCATCTGGGTGTTCACACCTTAACTAATTTTATAAATACCAACGATCCATATGTTTCACCTGTTCCGGATACCCGGCTTGCAATCAGCGGTTTTGGATTACTGGCAGCAAATATTGATGAAAATACCACTCAGATTCCTGTATCAACACCTGAATATTTTAACAATGAAAAATCGAACCATCTGCATGCTGTTAAAATAGGGAATGAAATTATCCGCTATAAAAGTGTAAGTGCAAGCATGCCCTATTTTCTTCTTGATTGTAAAAGAGCTGCATTTAATACAGAAGCAAAGGCTCATTCCCTTAATGATACTGTAGGTAAATTGTATGACCATGCCTATCAGGTCTTTTTCCCGAATCTGGAATTGCAAAGGGAAATTGCAAAAAATCTTGCCGGGTTTTTTAATGAAACAGGTGTTGATCATTTGGATTTTGACGGATTTGAAGGATGCCTGGCATCCGGCCAGGGAAATTATGCTATCAATTTATTTGCGGATGATTTTTATAGAAATCTAAATCATTTTGTATTGAATGGAACCAGTATTTCAAAAACATATTACTGGCATATTAATACCTATTGCAATTGGGGCGAACCCTGGTATGGAGGATTCAAAGAAAGTATGCAGGAATACCGAATAAACAATCAACAATTGTTCGACAGAAATCTAATGCCTCACATGCTTGGCTGGTATCTGCTGACGAAAAACACAACGAAAAGTGAAATGAACTGGATGCTTTCGAAAGCTGCAGGCTATGATGCAGGCTTTGCAATGGTTACAAGCCCTCAATCTGTTCAGGAAAATCTTAATGGATCAGAACTCCTCGACCTTATCAGGGAATGGGAAACTGCCAGGTTAGGAATGGCTTTTACAAACGAACAAAGAGAAAGATTGAAAAATCCGGAGAACGAATTTCATCTTGAAAAAATCAAAGATGGTGAATGGAATTTGTATCAGTATGTTAAATCTGAAATTTTCACCCATGAAAACCATATTAAACAACCCGGTGAGCCAACGAACGCATTATGGGATTTCAAACTTACTGCCGAAAAACAGGCCTTTCAGTTCAAAATACTTATCAACGGAAAAAAAGGCAGTATCAGCAAGACGAAAATAATATTGGATAGTTATGCTGAAATTGAGATTCCGCTAGAGGTAAAAGCCGGGCAAACCCTGATATGTGATGAAACAAAACTATTAAGAATTTATGATGAAAAAGGAAAACAATTAAGTAGTTTAAAACTGAACAATCTTCCGGAAATCGAAAAAGGGAATCATCAAATAAATTTTGATACCAAATTCAGTGATGATGATATGAAAATAGAATTTACTGT
>CAIUKU010000097.1 GCA_903899825.1 uncultured Bacteroidales bacterium
CCACCTTTTATATCAAGAATTACAATTTGAGGAAGTTTTCCTCCTGGGTTGTATTTCGCAGCTAGTTCTTTATTTTTTTTAACTTAGCTGGTGATAATTTATTTTTTTTACTGGCAGGATAATCAACATGAAACATAACAAAATTTGTGGAGCTATATTCAATAAATTCTTTGGAATCTAAAATATTTTGGCGCATTTTAATACAATTGCTGCAAGTATCACTTCCTGTAAAAAATAATAAAATAGCAAATTTCTTCTTTGTAGCTATGGTCTTGGCATTTTCAAAACTATTTACCCATAATAAATTTTCATTTGATTGTAAAGTTGTTTGAGACTTTAAATTAATTCCTAAAAAAAGAATGATCAACATTGAAATAAATGTAATTTTTTGCATAGCTTTTTATAATGATTTGAAGTGCAAAAATACATTTTTTATCAAAAATGATCAAATTATCAGTTCTCTTTTTTAAGTAGATTTATTTTAAAGCCTAATTTTATATATTTCGAATTGAATTTAGCAAATTTAAATTATCTATATTACAGACTTATAAAGTTTTAAAAGAAATATCAATTTAGAATTCTTCTAAATTGATATTTTTAGGTAAAAAAATGCATATTGTTATTTGGATAACAATAAAAAATATTAATTTTGGACTCTCAAATTGTTATTTAAATAACAATAGAATTCATAAAAATATTAACAAAAACATGGAGGATATATGTCCAATATTGAAACATTAGTTAAAAATTTAGTTGAAAAACATGGCAAAACGCGAAACAGTTTAATGCCTGTTTTACAAGGTGTTGTAAAAGAGGAAAGATACTTATCTGAGGATGCTATGATTATTGTAGCGAAAGAATTAGATTTATCTGCAGCTGAAGTTTATGGAACAGCTTCATTTTACACTTTTCTTGACACGGTACCACGAGGCAAAAACATTGTGAGAATTTGTAAAACAATTTCTTGTCACATGAAAGGTAAAGATGAAATTATTGAAGCTTTGGAAAATGCCATGAAAATTAAAGTCGGTGAAACAACACATGACAATAAATTTACATTGTTAACAGCTAATTGTTTGGGTTGGTGTCACAAAGGACCTGTAATGTTAGTGAATGATGTTGTATTTCCTGAACTTACACCTGAAAAAGCATTAGAGGTAATACAGGATTATGTTAAAAATTCTAAGTAATTAAGAATTAGTTTTAAAAATTCAAATAACAATAGAAATGGAAAATAAAACATTAAAAAAGATAGATTTAATATTTGCTGATTATACTTCATCTAAATATAAAGTATTAGAAAAAGTGCTTGAGAAAACACCAGATGAAATTATAAATGAAATTATTGATTCAGGATTAAAAGGAAGAGGTGGAGCTGGTTTTCCTACAGGATTAAAATGGAAATTCACAAAAAACGAGGATAATCCCGTAAAATATGTAATTTGTAATGCAGATGAAGGTGAACCGGGTACATTTAAAGATCGTGAGATTTTAGAAAGAGTATTCAGAAAAGTTCTTTCAGGTATGGCAACCTGTGGTTATGCAATCGGTGCAAAAGAAGGATATATTTATCTTAGAGGAGAGTATTTATATTTAGTTCCTGAATTGGAAAAAGAAATTGAATATTTTGATGAATTTGCGAAAAAATTAAATCTAGATTTCAGGATTTTCCTTCGTATGGGAAGTGGTGCTTATATTTGTGGTGAAGAAAGTGCACTTTTCGAATCAATGGAAGGAAAACGCGGCGAACCTCGCAATAAACCTCCCTACCCTACTGTATCAGGCTATAATCAATGTCCAACAGTTATCAATAACGTAGAAACATTTGCTACAGTTCAGATTATTTGTAAAATAGGTTCTGAAGAATTTAAAAAACTTGGTACCTCCGATTCCAGAGGGTCTAAATTATTTTCAGTATCCGGCGATACCCCTACTCCTGGTATTTATGAATTAGAATTAGGTATGCCTTTAACAGATTTTGTAGATAACTATGGAGATGGCGATACCAAAGCAGTCCAGGTTGGAGGTGCTTCTGGTTTTTGTGTACCCCGTAAACATTTAAAGGATACAATTATCGGATTTGAAGGAATTCCAACTGGTGGTTCAATGATGATTTTCAACAGTTCACGCTCGATGTACAACGTTTTACATGACTATCTTGAATTCTTCAATGAAGAATCCTGCGGACAATGTACTCCTTGCCGTGTTGGATGTCAACAATTATTAAAAGGCATAGAGTCTGTAAAAAAAGGTGAAAGAAAACCTCAATATTTAGATGAATTAAAAAAATTAGCCAGTACGATGAAAATAGCTGCAAAATGCGGTTTAGGACAATCAGTTGCTAATCCATTTAATTCAATTGTTGATAATTTCAGAGAAGAAATCATTTATTAATTTCATTTGATAACAATAAAAATATATATAAAATGAGCGAATATTTAGTAAATTTAAAAGTCAATAATATACCGGTGTCCGTAAAAGAAGGAACCTCCATTCTTGATGCAGCTAAAAAGCTTAATTTCAACATACCAACACTTTGTAATCACCCGGATTTAAGTGTAGCAGGCAATTGCCGTGTTTGTGTAGTTGAAGTAAAAGGAGCCAGATTATTGGCGGCTTCGTGTGCCACTCCAGTTTCTGAAGGTATGGAAGTTTCTACAAACAGCGAAAAAGTAAGAACAGCACGTAAACATGTCATTGAATTATTACTTTCAGAACATAATGCAGATTGCACCAAGTGTTTTAAAAATGGTAATTGCGAATTACAAGATCTAGCTTCAGAGTACCGTGTTGGAGATCATGTATTTATTGATCTTGTTAAAGCTAAAGATAAAATTCTTGATATTTCATCACCTTCTATCACAAAAGACGATAGCAAATGTATTCGCTGTCAGCGTTGTGTAAGAACCTGTGAAGAATTGCAAGCTGTGGGTGCTTTAGCTGTAGTAAAAAAAGGAGATCATCAAAGAATTTCTACATTTCTGAACAAACCTTTGGATGAAGTAGTATGTACCAATTGTGGTCAATGTATCAACCGCTGTCCAACAGGTTCTTTAACAGAAAGAACATATCTGGATGAAGTCTGGAATGCAATAAATGATCCTTCAAAACATGTAGTAGTTCAAACAGCACCAGCAGTTCGTATTGGATTAGGTGAGGATTTAGGCTATGATCCAGGCGAAAGAGTTACCGGAAAAATGGTAGCTGCCTTAAGACATATAGGTTTTGATTCTGTTTTAGATACCGATTTTACAGCTGATTTAACAATTATGGAAGAAGGGACAGAGTTGTTAACCCGCCTGAAAAGAGCTTTGGTTGATGGTGAAAAAGTGGCTTTACCAATGATGACCTCCTGTTCACCCGGCTGGATCAAATTTCAGGAACATATGTTCCCTGATTTATTAGATAATTTATCAACCTGTAAATCACCGCAACAAATGTTCGGTGCTCTTGCCAAAACATATTATGCCAGGAAAAAAGGAATTGATCCTAAGAACATGGTTTCCGTTTCTATAATGCCTTGTACTGCCAAAAAATTTGAATGTGTAAGACCTGAAATGAGGGATAGTGGTTACCAGGATGTAGATTATGTTTTAACTACACGCGAATTAGCGATGATGGTAAAGCAAGCAGGTATCGATTTCATGAAATTAGAAGACGAAAAATATGATAGTATCATGGGTAATTCAACAGGTGCTGCTGTTATTTTCGGAGCTACCGGTGGTGTTATGGAAGCTGCTTTGCGTACTGCCTACGAAATAGTTACAGGTCGTGAAGTGCCGTTTACCAATCTCAAAATTATGCCTGTAAGAGGATTTGAAGGCATCAAAGAAGCCAAAATCATGATTAAAGGTGTTAAACCTGAATGGGGTTTCCTTGAAGGTGCTGAATTAAGTGTTGCCATTGCTCACGGTTTAAGCAATGCAAATGAACTAATGAAAGCAGTCAGAACAGGAAAAGTAAACTACCATTTTATTGAAGTTATGGGATGCCCTGGTGGATGTTTAGGTGGTGGTGGTCAGCCCATTCCAACCAGCCCGGATATTCGTCAAAAACGTGCAGATGCCATTTATTCAGAAGATGAAGGACTCCCTTTAAGAAAATCTCATGAAAATCCTGAAGTTGCTCAAATATATAAAGATTTCTTAGGAGAACCTTTAGGCCATAAATCTCATGATTTACTACATACACACTATAAACCTCGAAAAAGGTATTAATTTGGTTTTTTATTCTACACTTTATTATGAAAAGGCTGTTGGAGATATCCAGCAGCCTTATTTTTTTTAAAAATTACATGAGCCTGATTATTTATGCCTATTTATCAATGGGTTTAATTTAGATTGTATATAAATTACTGTTATTTTTTTCACATTGTTATTATTTTCACAATAATGTTTGTTTTATATTGAAAATGTATATAATTTTGCAGCCTGAAAAACAATTACTCTTTTTAAAGATGAAATTTCAATAGATGAAAATCAAAGAAATAGCTAAATTATTAAATGCAAAGACATTTGGAAACTTAAAATTGCTTGAAAATGAGGTGGAATTCGCATTTTCTTCAGACCTGATGAGTGATGTTCTAACAGTTAAAAATCAAAATGTTTTATTACTGACAGGTTTGACAAATATTCAATCTATTCGTACTGCAGAAATGTCAGATGTAATCAATATCATATATGTCAGAGGCAAAAAAATTTCAGACGAAATGAAAGAATTAGCTGAAGAGATTGGTATTCTTTTGATTGAATGCGATTATTCAATGTTTAAGGCTTCAGGAATCTTATACAGCAACGGTTTAAAACCAATTTATTAAAATGCATTTTGAATATAATATTATAAGTGGAGATTTCTCAAATGCAGGAAGTGCTTCCAGCCAAATTAAAAAGGTATTAAAACAATTAAATGTCGAAACAGTTACCATCAAAAGAATTGTTGTTGCATTGTATGAAGCTGAAGTAAATGTAGTTGCACATTCCTTTGGGGGTACAATTTTTGTGGATATCAATACTGAAGAAATTCTGTTAAGATTAAAAGATACTGGTCCTGGAATACCTGACATTAAACTAGCCATGCAGGAAGGCTTTTCCACAGCCAGCCCTCAGGTAAGAGAAATGGGATTTGGCGCTGGAATGGGCTTGGCTAATATTAAAAAAAATGCAGATAAACTTGAAATTAAGAGTGAGGTTGGTGTGGGTACAGAAGTTACAATAATGGTTAAACTTAACGAATAAATGGACAATCAATATTTTCACCATGCTTTAAAAATAAGTGAAGCAAACTGTATAGGTTGCACTCACTGTATTAAGGTATGTCCTACAGAGGCCATCAGGGTGAAAAATGGCAAGGCACATTTGTTTGAAAACCGATGTGTGGATTGCGGGGAATGCTTCAGAGTATGCCCTGTAAATGCAATTTATGTTGATCATGATGATTTTAATCAGATTTTTAATTACAATTATCGTATTGCTTTGGTACCCGGTGTATTGATTGGTCAGTTTCCTGAAAATATTTCTATTCAGGAAATATACAGTGTATTGCTTGAAATTGGGTTTACACATGTATTTGAGATTGAACATACCGTAGATATTTTATTGGAAGCACGCGATGATTTTAAGAAAAAAAATCCGACCATTAAACCTTTAATTTCTACTTTTTGTCCGGCAGTTGTTAGTTTGATTCAGGTTAAATTTCCTGCATTGGTAGAAAATTTAATTTTACTAAAATCGCCTTTAGATATTGCTGCTTTATACTATAAAAAACTTTTAACAGAAAAAGGTATTCCCGAAGAAGAAATTGGCTTGTTTTATATTACACCTTGTGCTGCTAAAATTGCAGCTGTAAAAAGTCCCGTTGGTGAAAATAAATCTGTTATAACAGGAGTTATAAATCTTGATTTCATATATAATAAAGTTTATAAAAGTATCAAGCAATCAGAAAAAAATCATTGTTTAATTCCTCATAAGGATGAACTGTATGCTAAAGGGATTTTATGGAGTTTAACCAATGGAGAAAAAGACACAACTGATGGAAGATCATTGGCAATTGATGAAATTCATAATGTCATAGAATTTTTAGAAAAAATTGAAAGTGATGAAATTTCCGATGTAGATTTCCTTGAATTGAGAGCTTGTGACGAAAGTTGTGCTGGTGGTGTATTAACAAGTGGAAACCGATTTTTGACAGTTGAACGTATGAAAAACAGAGCAAAGGCTGTTGAAGAAAACGAAAATAATTTCTTTCTATCTTCTGAAATAAAAAACCACAAAGCATTTCTTATTAATAATATGAATGTCTCAAAAATCCAACCCCGATCGATGTTGAAATTAGATGAAGATATGTCGGAAGCCATAAAAAAAATGGGAAAGATGCGTGAGATAATGGAATATTTGCCAAAAACAGATTGTGGTATGTGCGGAGCTTCTACTTGCCAGACCTTAGCTGAGGATATCGTTATGAAAAGAGCTGATATTACCGATTGTGTTTTTATACAACGTATTATGGAGCAAAAAGGCAGCATGACCATGAATGAAGCCATTGCCAAAATGAAAAGAATATGGGGTGACAAATTTAATACCAAATAAAATATAAATATGAAAGTTGAAGAAATTGTAAAAGCATTGGATTTAAAGATATTCTCAGGAGAGAAAGGTCTTTCAAATGAAATAACAAATGGATATTCATCTGATTTATTAAGTGATGTAATGGGAAGTGCCGAAGCAGGCTGTGTATGGATTACATTACAAACACATAAAAATGTATTGGCAATTGCATCACTTAAGGAATTGGCAGCAATTATATTAGTTAAAGGTTATAAACCCGAAGACGACATGGCAGCTCAAAGCAATGAAGAAAATATACCGGTATTGGGAACTGATAAACAGGCTTTTGAAATTTCAGCTGAGCTTTTTAACTTAATAAAAAAATAATGATTTACAAAGCTGATTTGCATATTCACAGCGTTTTATCGCCGTGTGCTGATTTGGAAATGAGCCCCTTAAATATTATCAATAAAGCAAAAGAAAGAAAACTTGACATCATTGGTTTAACTGACCATAACAGTACAAAACAATGTAAAATCACCTGTGAAATTGGTAAAAAAAATGGAATTTTTGTACTTTGTGGAGCAGAAATAACAACGAAAGAGGAAGTTCACTGCCTGGCGTTCTTTGAAAATGATGAAAGATTACTTGAGTTTCAACAGTATATTGAAACTCATTTACCAAGAATTAAAAATGATATAAAACGATTTGGTTATCAACTAATAGTAGATGAAGACGAAAATATTATTGCTGAAGAGGAAATTTTGTTGAGTTCTGCACTGAATATATCTATTGATGAATTGGCAGACAAAGTACATGAATTGAATGGTTTGTTTATTCCTGCTCATGTAAATCGTCCAAAATTCAGTCTGATAAGTCAGTTGGGATTTATTCCTCCTGATATTAAAGCAGATGCTTTTGAAATAACTAAGCATATAACTAAGGTAGAATTTTTAAAACAATACGCTTACTTAAATGCTTTTTCGATATTGCAAAATTCTGATTCGCATTTTATTAATAGCATTGGAGAAATTACTTCTCAATTTGAAATGGAAGAAATTTCTTTTAATGAAATCAGAAAAGCATTGGCTGGTAAAGAAAACAGAAAAGTATTAAATTAAATCGACCAAACTGTTATTATAATAACAATGAAAGAACTATCTTTGCACATATTGGACATTCTTCAAAACTCGATTACTGCCCAGGCTAATCTGATTGAAATAGAAGTGTTTGAAAATAAAATGAAAAATGTTTATAGCATAGGCATTAAAGATAACGGTAAAGGGATGTCTGAAGAAATACTTTCCCACGTAACAGACCCCTATTGTACTTCGCGTACAACACGCAAGGTTGGATTGGGAATTCCATTGTTTAAACAGAATGCTGAGAGAAGTGAAGGAAGTTTTACAATTAATTCTGTATTGGGCAAAGGAACAGTATTGAAAGCAATATTTCAGCACAATAACATCGACAGACCAATGTTAGGAGATATTGCCGGTGTAATAGTACTAACAGCTGCAGCGAACGAAAATATACGTTTTATCTTCACACATACAACTGAAACAGGTGAATATATTTTTGATACGGATGAAATAAAAGAAGCATTGGGTGGCATGAGTATAAACCAACCTCAGGTAATCAGATATTTAAAAGAAATGATTAGAGAGAATTTAACAGAAATTAATTATTCAAAATAAATTATTAATAAAAAAGGAGAAAATTATGACAAAAGTAAAATCTTTTGCAGATCTCAGAATGATGAAAGAAGGTCTTGAAAATAAATTAAACCTTAGAGAAAAAAGCAATCATCCTGAAAGTTTAGTTCAGATTCGCGTTGCCATGGCAACTTGTGGCATTGCTTCAGGTGCTAAAACAATCATGGAATATTTTATCGATGAACTCGAAAAAAGAAACATTGAAGCAATTGTTACCCAGACTGGATGTATGGGCTATTGTTATGCAGAACCAACTATTGAAGTAACTTTACCCAATCAGGATGCTGTGGTTTTTGGTTTTGTAACAGAGAAAAAAGCCAACGAAATAATTGAAAAATACATAAAAAACAATGAGTTGGTTGATGGAATAATTCCTGTAAACTACCAATCTATAGAAAATTAATAATTAAGGAGGAAATATTATGGCTAAATTTAAAATGCATCTTCTTGTATGTGGAGGTACCGGATGTCATGCATCATTGAGTAAGACTGTAAGTGACAATTTAAAAGAAGTCCTTGTTGAAAAAGGCTTAGATCATGAAGTCCAGGTAATCATGACCGGATGTTTTGGTTTTTGTGAAAAAGGACCTATTGTTAAAGTAATGCCCGACAATACATTCTATACAGAAGTAAAACCCGGAGATACAAGAGAAATAATCGAAGAACACATTATCAAAGGTAGAAAAGTTACTAGATTATTGTATACAGATCCTGAAAATAAAGAGCATGTGAGTGATTCCAAACACATGGGATTTTACAAAAAACAAATCCGTATTGCATTAAGAAACTGTGGATTCATCGATCCTGAAAATATTGATGAGTATATTGCCCGTAATGGATATGATGCTTTGGGTAAAGTGCTTACAGAAATGGATGCTCAACAAACCATTGATATTATAAAAAAATCCGGATTAAGAGGCCGTGGTGGTGGTGGTTTCCCAACAGGATTAAAATGGGAAATTACAAGCAAATCACAAGCTGATCAAAAATATGTAGTTTGTAATGCAGACGAAGGCGACCCTGGTGCATTTATGGATCGTTCTATACTGGAAGGTGATCCACATTCAGTAATTGAAGCCATGGCTATTTGTGGTTATTCCATCGGAGGAACAAAAGGTCTGGTTTACATCCGTGCAGAATATCCATTGGCAATTACACGATTAAAAATTGCAATAGAACAAGCCAGAAATTATGGATTGCTTGGAACAGATATTTTAGGTAGTGGATTTGATTTTGATATCGAATTGCGTTATGGTGCAGGTGCCTTCGTATGCGGTGAAGAAACTGCATTGATCCATTCTATGGAAGGTATGCGTGGTGAACCTACTTTTAAACCCCCCTTCCCTTCTGTTTCAGGTTATTTGGGAAAACCAACCAATGTGAATAACGTTGAAACATTTGCTAGTATTCCTGTTATCATCAACAAAGGTGCTGATTGGTTTGCAGGTATTGGTTCCGAAAAATCAAAAGGAACAAAAGTATTTGCACTGGCAGGAAAAATAAACAATGTAGGTTTAATTGAAGTACCGATGGGTATTACATTGCGTGAAATAATATACGAAATCGGTGGTGGAATCAAAGATGGTAAAAAGTTTAAAGCCGTTCAAACCGGAGGTCCTTCAGGTGGTTGTTTAACTGAACGACATCTCGATACACCTATTGATTATGATAATTTAATTGCTGCCGGCTCGATGATGGGTTCCGGAGGTATGATTGTAATGGACGAAGATGATTGTATGGTTTCTATTGCTAAATTTTATCTGGATTTTACAGTAGAAGAATCTTGCGGAAAATGTACACCATGCAGGATCGGGAACAAAAGACTATATGAGATACTGGATACCATTACCCAGGGTAAAGGTAGTATGGAAGATCTGGACAAATTGAAAAACTTAAGCAATGTTATTAAAGATGCTTCTTTATGTGGTTTAGGTCAGACTTCACCAAATCCAGTACTTTCTACAATTGACAATTTCTATGATGAGTATTTAGAACATATCAACGAGAAAAAATGCCGTTCAGGCCAATGTAAAGCACTTATGCAATATATTATTGATGCCGAACAATGCGTTGGATGTACTGCCTGTGCACGTAATTGTCCCGTAAATGCCATTACCGGTGAAAGAAAACTTGTTCATTACATCAACCAGGATATCTGCATTAAGTGTGGAGCTTGCATGGAAAAATGTAAATTTAACGCAATCAGTATTAATTAATATAAAAAATATATTTAAGACATGGAAATGATTAAA
>CAIUKU010000098.1 GCA_903899825.1 uncultured Bacteroidales bacterium
AATTACAACTTTCAGCTGATTTCAGCAATGTAAGCATTTTTCCTGTTGATGATAAGGGATTGTTGATACTGGAAAAAATTTATATAAATAAAAAAACACAGGAGTTAAAATTTGGTTTTCTCAGCAAAACATTTGAATCGAAATGGTCAAAATCAATTGTGCATATTGGATATAAAATGGACAGAATCAGATTGTCTGAAGATAAAAAGAAAGTTTTTATTTCATTTTTCTCAGACGACAAAAAAAATCAGTGGTCGCACAGGGTTTTGTACAATGAAAATGTAAGAATATTATCAGTTAATATTGAAGATGGTTCTTTTGAAACGATGGAAGCAGAACTGCCTTCAAATTCAACATTAAAAGATTTCGGTGCAACTGACGAAATGCTTTATGCTATTTTTTTCGACAAGGGAAACTTAACAGCTAAGAATAAATCATTTGCAATAGTTAAGTCAGTTCAATCAAAACAGAATTATACAATAGAATTGGGTGAAGATGTCAAACTGGTTGATGTAATAGGATGTTATACCAATAAAAATGATGATAATGCTTATGTAATGATTTCATATAAGGATAAAGCAAAAGATTTTATCGGATGTGAAATAGATAAGTTGCAACCGGATGGTAAAAAAGTAAAAATGAGCAAAACAGCATTATCGGAAGAAAGTGAATGGCCTTTTGATTGTACGGCATTTTATAATGGAATTTCTTTGCAATTATTTGGTTACGATATGCTTAATGATGCAATGTCAATGGATTTAATTGAACCGGCGAGTGCTTTTTCAATGTTGAAAATTGAAAGCAATAAAGTAAGTTCATTTTCCACTACGGGATTTGGAGAATTAAAACATCCCATGGTTTCTATCAGCGAGAATCCATTGACTGGTTTTATTGAAGGAAAAATAAAAGAAAATCGTGCTAAAAAAGGCAAATTAGATCAGGCATTTAATATTGTTTCGCATCCAACAATAAAATCAGGTGATTTTTATTATTCTTTTTTCGAATCCTATGCACCAATATATGAAATAACCACCACTAAATCACCCAGTGGAATGGGAACCTCACAGTCAAAAAAATATAAGGAATCTTTTTTTCCACATTTGCAGTTTGCCTGTTTTAATGAAGAGGGTAATTTAATTTGGGATAATAATTGTAAACTAAAGAAATTTACCAGAGAAAAAGGCAATACCAATTCTACATGGCAAGTTGATGAAGATGGAACAGTAAGTTCAGTTACTCATACTGATAATTATCAGATATTTTTATTTAAAACCAAAAAAGACCATACAATAAAAGAAGAAAAATCAACATTCAGAGATATTCTAAACGAAGTGGAATGGAAAGACATGGTTGCAAGCCAGAGTATTTCTTTGTCAGGAAGTCAGTATTCGTTTTCAGTGGTTGCCATTCCTTTGTCAATGGATAACAGCAATTGGACAGTTTGCTATATTGGACAGAAAGATAAAAAAAGTCCTTATTATTTATATTTTAAACCATTTAAGTTTTAATTGAACTGGGTGACTTTAACTTGCTGAATACTAAGTAAAAACAACTGCTTGATTCTACAACTATCATTACGAAGTATCAAAAAGATAAAAAGATTTTTTAAGTCCAAACAGTTTTTTTTTCTTACCTTATTAAAGTTAGTTTACCTTTCAGCTGTTTTTCTTGTTTGCTGTCTTTTCCGGTAAAATTAAGGCTATAGTTGTATACTCCTGATAAAGCCTCTTCTCCTTTGTATTTACCATCCCAGCTATTTCCGGCATTCATAGATTCAAAGACAAGCCCACCCCAGCGGTTAAAAATATAAAGATGAAATGCAGCAAACTCACCGCTGGTTTCTATTCTGAATTCATCATTTAAACCATCCCCATTGGGTGTGAATGAATTCGGTATCCATACATTGATGGGTAGCTTACACAATGAAAAAAATATGGTATCTGTTTTGATACAGTTATCATTACTAACTCTTAGCCAGTATTTCCCGGCTTCAGTAACCAGAAACCTATTGTTAATACTGTTATCTTGCCATAAATAAGAAGTATAAATATTTTCAACGAAAAGTTCAAACGATTCGCCTTCACATATCTCCCTGTTTTCACCCAGATCAAACAATGGATAGGGTGTAACGCTTAAATCTGTAGTAATTAAACTGTCGCAACCTAAGAAATTTGTAAGTGTATCATTATAAATGCCGGTGCTAGAATATTGATGGTTAGCAACCGAAAATATTTCACCCTGACAAATTTTAGGATGTAAAATGGTTTGAGAGACAGGATTCACCGTTAAATGAGTTTGGATGATACTATCACAACCTGAAAAACTTGTAAGGGTATCGGTATAATTTCCTGAAATTGAATAACTATGACTTCCAACAGTAAATATTTCATCCTGGCAAATCATTGGATGAATGTTTGAATGATAAACTGGGTTTACCGTCAGATTAGTAGTTATAATGCTGTCACAGCCAGAAACTCTGATTAATGAATCAATATACACTCCTGTTGATGTATAGGAATGATTTCCTACATTAAAAGTATCACCCTGACAAATGACAGGATTCAGATTTATTTGAAAGGCCGGTATTATCTGTATGGTTTTCCAGATTGTATCCTTACATCCCGTATTATCCGTTAAAACCAATCCAACCGTATAATTATTACCATTAATGTAGGTATGATAAAGACTTTGACCCAATCCGGTTGTTCCATCGCCGAACAGCCATTTATAATTTGAAATATTTGCATAATAGGGCGAAGAAAAAAATATGGGGATTCCGGGACAAACATAGTTAGGTGTAGTAGTAAAAGTATATTGCAGGTTATTTAAACTAAATCCGGCTGAATAGCCATACGATTCAGCCTGCCCGAATCCATATACTGCAGCTGTGAATTTATTGGGTGAAACAATCCGATGATTCCCCGAAGTAATCGCAACCCTGGCATAAGAATACAATGGATTTCCTGCAACAGGACTGAAACTAACGGCTAATCCGTCTAAAGTTAAAGTTGAAGTAAATGCAGTAAGTGTTACAATATTAACATAATAAGATGTAATAATAGTAGAAGTAAAGGCATTAAATGTAATATCATTGATAGCCTGTTCCATGGGAGGAACAATCAATGAAAAAGGATCACCCACACCATCACAGGAAACACCCTGGGCATATTGGTATACAAATGAGGGCATTGAAGTCTGTATAAATGAAGCCTGTCCTGTGTTAAACTGATACACCTGACCTGCATTTAATAAAGTAGTATAAACGCCATTTATTAAAACTGCGGTTCCATTATAATGAGCAATAATCCTAAAATAGTCTTGTGTTTTGTTCATCAAAGGAGTTGTGATAAAATTTTCACCAAACCTGCTTACCGGAAGCATTTGTTCAAAAAGATGGTCACAGGCTGAACATCCTCCGATATTATCACAAACGCTGCCACAAAATACTGCAATTTTATGGCAGTTATACTCTTTGATTACTGCTCCTGAGAGTTGAACAGTTGGGCTTGATGTCACCTGATAAACTTGACCTGCGTTTAAGCTGATAAGAAAAGGAGTTCCTCCAAAAGGAGTTATCTCCACAGTTGTACTGTTTTCAGTTGCAACAATCATATATTCTTCTCCCACATGATAAGGCCAGCCTTGTATGGTTAATACCCTGTATTCTCTGTCTAAAGCATTGGTTGGATAAATGATACTTGCATCAGAAGTTGCCGGTTTATAATTTAATGCAAATACAGAAACTGAATCCAGACTTGTAATATGTATTCCTTTATTTTCGATAACACCGGAAGATAATACCATAGCAGCATTCGGTATTACTACCTTTGTAGTTGTATTAGCCAATACATTAAAAGTCTGATTCCATGATAATCCGGGAATACTAATATTACCTGATGTATTGGCCGTTGAAGAAATATATAGAGATAATTCCAAAGAAGATGTAACCGAATTCTGATTGTTCATAAAACCCATCCAGAAATCTTTACCTTTGGTAGATAATTGCTGTGCCTGTGTATAAAATGAACATAATAATATAAATAGCAAAAGTTGAAATCTTAGTATCTTCATAAATAAAGGAGAGTATAATTCATATTTACAATTCAGTTTAGTTATAAGACATCTGTTTTGTTTAAAAGGTTGCTCGGTTAAATGAATAAAAAGTTTTAAGTTAAATAAAGTTTATAAAGTTTTAAGTTGAACAACGTTTTAAGTTTTAAGAAAAAGGCAAACACATAACAATTTAATTCTTAACACTTAAAACTTAAAACTTAACGCTTAAAACTTAAAACTAATCTTTAGCCTTTTTATAAGCCATTGCAAAACGGATATCTTTATAGGAATATTCGCTGCCCAGGCGTTCTTTGATGGGGCTTAAATTTTCAGTTTCGACCACCCTGGCTACTTCGAGTATATTGCTTAATTTTTCTTCAGAAATAAACCTTAAGATATCAATATCTCCGGTAAAAACATAATAAGCGATATGCCCTTCAATGGTAGTGGGTGACATTTTTCGTAAACGTGCAATTTCTTCAATGTCATTTCCTTTCAGATACAACTGATAGGATTCTTCCCGTGATTTGGGTTTTATTTCAGCACTTTCAGACTTGTCAGTAACGGCTTTCTTTTTCCTTTCCTTTTTAGATCGTTCTTTTGGTAACGCATTCTCAGCTGAAGGCTTAGTGTTACCGATTATCAATTCATTTAGCCGGTTCAAACGGTTTTGATCCAGAGGGATTTTAAGTAATTCTGCTTTTGTCACAATTTTATTGTACAGCAATGCATCTGCAAAAATCGCAGCTTTAAACATTCTTTTGCATTGTTCGTAAACCATCAGTTCAAAATCATAAAGTTCGTTTAAATAGGTTTTTACTCGTTTGCTTGATGAAACAATCTGAATATGATCAAAGATATAATTAGAAATATCCTGCAACAATGGCATAAAATAATCTCTGCCTGCTGTAACCCGGTTTTTCAGCAATTGATTGGAGTCTTCAGTATTTTGTCGTAAAATAGTTGAAAGTTGCTGTCGGAATTTTTCGGAAACCGGCTGTAATACACCTATCTTAGCATATAAATCCTGCGCCCAGAGCTGATATTTCTGTTTTTGCGATTTTGCTTCTTCTTTTTCATAGGAATCGGCATGATAGCGTGCACTACGGTATAGATTTTCGCAATTAAAACATTGCATAATGTATTTCTGGCTGTATACCAATGCTTCTGCATCTGCTATGGCCTGTAGATTACCCTGCTGATCTTTGGTTTTGGAATAGGCGGCTACTTTTTCATCCACATGCAGTGATCTGAAGTTAACCCTGGATGTCAGCACTAAACCCTGTAAAGAACGCAAACGGGATAAGGCAACATATACCTGTCCGGGGGCAAAGGCTTCACCGATATCAATGATGGCTTTTTCGAATGTCAAACCCTGACTTTTATGAACAGTTATGGCCCAGGCCAGTTTGACAGGATATTGTGTAAAGCTGCCGATGACTTCTTCTTCTATTTCGTTGGTGAGTTCGTTGAGGATGTAACGAACGTTCTGCCATTCATAACGTTCTACCGGAATAATATTTTCTGAATCTGCCAGTTTCACACGAATGCCATCATTATCAAAATCTTTTACTACACCCAATTTACCATTGTAAAAAAGATGTTCACCCGTCGGGTCGTTTTTGATAAACATTACCTGAGCTCCGATTTTAAGTACCAAATCTTTTTCAACGGGATACATAAACTCATTGAAATCGTCTTTAATAATGGCTTCAAATGTATGGCTTTTCCCTTTGAGATTAAAAAGGGTATTGTCATTTTGTTCTGCAGCTTTCTTATTGTGGGTAGTCAATGTAATGTAATTATCGGTTGGCGCTGCCTTGAAGTGAGGATTGTAATAATTATTGAGCAAGGCTTCATCTTCACGGCTCACTGTATTGTTGCGAAGGTTGTTCAGTAAATTGATAAAAACTGCATCATCCTGGCGGTATATTTTATCCAGTTCGATGTACAAAGGTTTGTGCTGAGACAAAGCCCTTGCATCAAAAAAATTCATGCTGTGATAATATTTACGCAACAACTCCCATTCATTGTCTTTAACTACCGGAGGCAATTGCAGTAAATCACCGATAAACAAAAGCTGTACACCTCCAAAAGGCTGGTAGGAATTTCTTCTGATATAACGCAATACAGCATCCATGGCATCCAGCAAATCGGCTCGCAGCATACTTACTTCATCAATAATGAGGAGTTCCATTTCGCGAATAAGTTTGCGCTTGTTATCGCGCATCTGCAGATTTTTGATGATGGATTGTGCATCGTTTACTTTGAAATACAGTGGTGTAGATGCACCTAAACTTGCAGGAACAAAATTACCGAAGGGCAACTGAAAAAAAGAATGTATGGTAACACCGCCAGCATTGATGGCGGCTATACCTGTGGGCGCCACGACGATTGCTTTTTTGTGGGTTTGTTCAACAATGTTTTTTAAAAAAGTGGTTTTCCCTGTTCCGGCTTTGCCGGTTAAAAAAACATGGCGGTCGGTTTGGTTTACAAACTTAGCAGCAAGTCCGGCTAGATGAAGGCTGTTGTTTTCCACGATTTGTATGAATATTACTGTATTTTAAGATGATTACAAAGATAGGAAATATTTTCTTTTTTCACTAATTTTAAGCAAATTAATTCAATGATTTTTTATGCAGAAATCATTAAAACTTTAAAAAAGCAAAAAGACTAAGCTTTGCAAGCTTGTATAGTTCAGCGTAGCGTCTCGCTACGCTTTTTATATATTTCTCAAAATGCTATTTTTAAAGTAAAATAATATACGCTTTTCTTCACTTTGTTTAGCGTAGCGTCCCGCTACGCTTTTCTTGACAAAGTTTTGCCATCTTTAAAAGCATAAAAAGACAAAATAAACGCAATTATATTTTCGATAAGAAATACATTCTTTTTTTAATTTTTACTTTTCCTGATGAAAAGTAACAAAAATCAGCGCCTTCGGTAATTTTGCTAAAAATCAATCCGCATTAAATACCTATGCACGCTCCAAGCCGTCACAAAATAAATAGTCTTTTTTACTCAATCCCGACTCTTTTAGACCCAATGATCACTCTTTTAGACCCAAAGTTGACTCTTTTTCACTCAACGCTGACTCTTTTAGACCCAATTTCGAGTCTTTTTTACTCAAGGTCGACTCTTTTAGACCCAAATCCAGTTTTTTTCATAAGATGACAGACCGTTTTTTCAGCAACTGCAGGATAATTATTGAACTTAAGCTGGTATTTTCAGAAATGAGCGACTTAAATTTTTAAGAATTTAGCTTTTTTATAAAAAAAAATTGCTTTTCGCAACACAATGAATGTTTGCGTAAAGCAATTGATGCATAGCAAAGGCAGCTCTTATGCGTTAGGAGTAGTTTCTTTGGGTTTTCTTCCCGGAAATCTTTCTTTTAATTCATCAGCTACGATTTTTGCACCTGCTACATTTCTGCGTGCAGCATCCCTGGCAGCATTGTATACGGATAAGGCAGCCGTAAAAGCTTCGCTACCGGACAGCAAAATAGAATCGTTGAGTAATGCTGTAATTTCTTCCAACTGTCTTAAAACACTCTTCATTGCAATAACTGCATCCATGTCTTTTTTAAGTTCAGCTACATTTATATAAGGTGGAAGCATTTGAGGATACAACCAGGCTAAATTCAGGGCTTTTTCTATAAATGCGATTGATTTATCGCTCATTTTGGCATAAACCTGCCTTTCTTCTGGTGTAAGCGTAACCAATGCTGCCGGCAGTTTATCCTTGATATGAAGGATGTTGGTTTTTATTTCCTGTACATCTGCAGCTGGAAATTCAACCGAAATCAAGGTTTCCATATACAAAAAACTTTATTGAATAATGAAATAATAGCATTACAAAGTTAATATATGAAAAAGCAAATTGCGATGTTTTAACAAAATATTTTCCTGATGTGAAAATTGAGTATAGTCGTAATGAAAATAAATAAGGCCGATAAACATATATGCTAACAGCATTTCATTTATCTCTTCTTCCTTTTTTTCTGATAAGGTTTTGCTGCTGATTCAGCAGTTTTCATGAGGGTTTTCCAGTCGCTGATGGTTTCACCCGAAAAGTCGATGGTATCCTGGTATTCTGATTTTTTAATTTTTACCACCTTGATTTCTTTACCCAGATAAGTTTCGATTTCGTCGAGTATTTCCTTTTCGTCGGTGCTGCAAAAGGATATGGCACTTCCTCTTTTGATGCCCCTACCCGTCCGGCCGATGCGGTGTACATAATTTTCAACCTTATCAGGCAAATCATAATTCACCACATATTCCACATCCGGAATATCAATTCCACGGGCACTTACATCGGTGGCGATGAGTATTCTCAAACTACCTTCCTTAAACTGTTTGAGTACATACAATCTTTCTTTCTGGTCTTTATCGCCATGCAGGGTTTTGGCTTCAATATCCACTCGGCCCATGGCATCACAAACCCTTTCGGCCCTCACCTTGGTACGTACAAAAATAAGTATCTTGCTATCCGGGTTTTCCTTGATCAGTCTTTCCAAAAAGAAACGTTTATCATCCATCTCAATGTAAACAACAGAATGATCCACATTTTTCGAAACCGGATCCTTGGGTGAAATCTGAATGCGGATAGGATTATCAACCAGCGAATAGGCCAGCTTTTTAATCTCAGCATCTATGGTAGCCGAAAAGAACAAGGTTTGGCGTTTTTTGGGTAAAAACCTGATCAAATCCCTGATGTCTTTGATAAAACCCAAGTCCAGCATATGGTCAGCTTCGTCCAGTATCAGCACTTCGATATCGTCCAGTTTAATAAAACCCTGACTAACCAGATCAAACATACGGCCAGGTGTAGCAATCAGCACATCCAGTCCGCTCTGTAGTTGAGCTATTTGCTGGTCCTGTTCTATGCCACCAAATACACAGAAAGTCTTAATACCCGTATTGCGTCCCAGCTGATTAAAAACAGTAGAAATCTGTAAAGCAAGTTCACGGGTGGGAACCATTACAATGCATTTGATATTCTTCTTTAGTTTGGTTTTCTTTTTTTCCTGAAGTAGTTGAATCACGGGAATGGCAAAAGCAGCAGTTTTTCCTGTTCCAGTCTGTGCAATAGCCAAAACATCTTCCCCTTTAAATATCGGTGGTATCGCTTTAAATTGAATATCTGTAGGTCTAACAAACCCTGCTTCCACAAGATTGGCTTTTATTTCTCCGCTGAGCTGATAATCTTCAAATTTCATGGATGGTATTGTTTTTTTGAAGGCGCAAAGGTAATCAGAAGTTTAGTATAATAAGTATTTCACTCCTTGTTTTTTGGAGGTAAACATCAATTTAACAAATAATTAATCATGTTTCTGTGATTTTGATGTATTTTTGTAAGCTAAACAAATAAATACACTGAATTGAAAAAACAAATTGCTGCAACATTATCTATTCTTATTATTGCTATATTACTTATTAGCTGGGGTTCAACCGGACATAAAAAAATTAATTTCAATGCCTCTCTTTCATTTAATTTTCAAATGAGTCAGTTTACTTCATGGGCAAGTACAATGCAATACCATGCTTCAGATGCTGACGATCGAAAAGATACAGATCCCAATGAATCCCCAAAGCATTATATTGATATTGATGAATATGCTGTTTTTAATACACTACACCGTATCCCTCAGACCTGGGATTCAATCACAACCTTATATGGTTTTTCTACAGTAATTAACTATGGCATCTTACCCTGGGCTACCGTTACATGCTTTGACACATTGGTAAGATGTTTTCAGCGTTCCGACTGGAACAAAGCGGTTTTAACAGCATCTGACCTGGGTCATTATGTTGCTGACGGACACATGCCTATGCATATCACCAAGAATTACGATGGTCAGATTACCGGAAACTCAGGGATTCATTCACGTTACGAATCTTCTATGATAGGTGCATATAACAGTCAGATTGTATATTCAGGAGATACCAACCTGAATGTGATACAAAATGTAAATCAATATGTTTTTGATTATATCTATTTCAATTTCCAGTTCAAAGATTCAGTGTTAATTGCTGATAATTTAGCAAAAGCTGCTGCTGGTGGAAATACATCCTCCTCAGCATATACCCTCGCTTTATGGGAAAAAACCAAAAATTTCACCATTCCTCTTTTCAAAAATGCTTCCCATCGTCTGGCAGAATTAATTTATACAGCATGGGTAAAAGCAGGAAGTCCAACTGGTATAAAAGAACATGAAGCATCTGCAATTTTTAACTTTGAACAAAACACACCCAATCCATTTTACAATACAACCAATTTTAAGTTTAGCCTGAATAAAAATATGCAACATATCGTATTGCAAATCAAAGATATTACAGGAAAAACAGTTGTTACCCTCATCGATAAGAATTTCAATGCAGGGGAGCATACCTTTCAATGGACTCCCGTAAACCTTCCAAAAGGGATTTATATTGCAGTGTTACAGAATGGGGACACAACCTTATCACAGAAACTGCTGTATTTATAAAGAGAGAATTATTGTCTTCATATAAAGATGATTGAAACAACAATAATTTGATCATAATTATCGTATCTTTGTTATACTATTTAAAACATAAGTAAAATGCGATTTTTAATAAATTTGAGAAGTATTGTCTGCATTTTTGTATTTCTAATTCTTACAGCTTCCTGTAAAAAAGAGGATGATAATACCATCATTGTTCAGGGTAATATCACAGATGCGAATATGCATACAGCAGTACCCTATGCAGAAGTTACATTTTGGGCAAGCAGGATTCAAAGCGGAACTTTTAATCCCAATTATTTTGCATTGGCAACAGTTACTACCGATGCAAACGGAAATTACAGTCTACAGATAACTAAAGATAAAGATGCAGGGTTTCGTATAACTGTTGAAAAAGCTAAATATTTTGGACAAACCACTGATATTTCTGTCGATAACTTAGCTTCCGGAACACATACTCTCAATTATTCAATTTATCCTGAAGCATATTTTAAATTAATTGTAAAAAACGTTTCTTCTATTGACAACACTGATTTTATCAGTTATTGGTTCAATAACACACAACCTTCAGGAACAAATTGTTGTAACAATCAACCAATTAACTTTACGGGTGAATATTATGATAATACTTTATTATGCCGTACCTTCGGCGGACAAAATATGCATGTGAAATGGATCGTAAGAAAAGCCGGGGCTACAACACCCTACGAATCTACCGTTTATTGCCCCGCATTCGACACCACAACATATTCTTTAAATTATTAATCCTTTGAATTTACCTGTCTTTATTAACCAGAGAGGGTTGATAAAAAAAACAAACAATACTGTTTATTCTTTAAAAAGTAGTAATTTTGTCAACTAAATGACTGAAAGTGATGGACGAGAATTTTGATAACTATAATGATGAAGAAATCAAAGAATTAATTGATAAATTTGAACAAAAAATCAAATTTAATCAGGCTTTCTTTTTTGATGTAGAGGAATATGAAATTTTAATCGATTATTATATTGACCATGAAAATATTTCCTATACCAATCAGCTGATCCAACAGGCCGTTAGTCAGCATCCTGACTCGGTAGGTATTTTACTGAAAAAAGCTCAATTATATGCCTATTCTGATAATACAGAAAAAGCACTGGAATTGTTAATGCAGATAGAAAGCATGGATCCTGATAACAGTGATGTTTTTTTTACGAAAGGTGCCATATATAGTCAACTCAAACGTTACGAAAAAGCGATTGAAGAATACCATAAAGCCATTAAAAGAGCAGAAGAATTAGACGAGGTGTATATCAACATTGCTTTTGAATACGAAAACCTTGGCAATTATGAAAAAGCGATTGAATACCTTAAAAAAGCCCTTGAAATTTCTCCTGAAAATGAAATGGTTTTGTATGAACTTGCGATGAGCTTTGAATTTGCTCAACGGAATGATGAAGGCATCACGTTTTTCCAGAATTACCTGGATGAAAATCCATACAGTTATGTTGCCTGGGTTAATTTAGGCACAGCATTCAATGCGCAGGGACTGAATGAAAAAGCCGTAGAAGCTTTTGATTATGCCATTGCCATTGATGACATCAATTCTTCAGCTTATTACAGTAAAGCTGCTACATATATCGGAATGGAAGAATATGTAAAAGCAATTGATGTATACAACGAAATTTTGCTTTTAGACAATAATTATGCGATACCCTATTATTACATAGGTGAATGTTACGAAAAGATGGAAGATTTTAATGCAGCCATCGATTACCATACCCGCTCAATCAAATATGATGAATTTTTTTCAGATGCCTGGCTTGGCAGAGGAATCTCGTATTATGAATTAAAAAAAGTAGCACAAAGTATCAATGATATTAAAAAAGCCATCTCTTTAAATATAGACAATGCTGAATATCAATTAATTTTGGCTGAAATTTTACATAAAGAAAAGTTAGAGGGTGCCAGTGAGATTTATCAGAAAGTTTTGAAAGAAGATCCGGCTAATACAGATGCATGGTTGGATTATTCAGATGCTATTCGTGATAACGGAGACATTGAGACAGCCATTGAAATTTTATCAGAAGGTTTAAAGGCCAATCCCAAAAACGCTGAATTATATTACCGTTTAGCTGCCTACCAGCTTCTCAACCGTGAAGTTAAAACAGCTTATATTACTATAGCGATTGCTTTAGAGATAGATGCCGAACCATTGTCTGATTTTTTTGATTATATATCTGAATTAAAATTAGAAGCTTTTTTTATTGAAATCATCGAACAATTTAAGCAAGACATTAAAAATCAAAAATAAACCTAACATATATGCTGATTGAACTCCCTTTTATGTTGCCTGAAAGAACATCCAAACCCCGTGAAAATGGCATTACGATGGTCATGGATAAAGGCTTAAGTGTCAGAGAAGCAGAAGACATGATACATACTGCCGGTCATTTGGTTGATTTTGTTAAATTAGGATTTGGCACCTCATTATTTACCAACAACCTGAAAGAAAAAATCAAATTCTACCATGATAATCACCTAAATGTTTATGTTGGCGGTACACTTTTTGAAGCATTTGTAATCCGGAATAAATTTGATGACTACAGAAAATTTATAAAATCCTTAAACCTCACTACCGTTGAAGTTTCTGATGGTTCCATGGAAATGCATCACGATCAAAAGTGTGAATACATCCGGACATTGGCTTCCGAAAATACTGTAATTTCTGAAGTAGGTTCTAAAGATGCTGATATAAACATTGCCCCTGATGCATGGGCTGCAATGATGCAAAAAGAATTACAGTCAGGCTCGTTTAAAGTAATAGCAGAAGCCCGCGAAAGCGGAACTGTTGGTATTTATGATCCAAAAGGGAATGCAGATGTGGCATTAATTCATAAAATATTAGAAAAAGTTCCCGTTGAACAAATTATCTGGGAAGCACCGTTAAAATCACAACAAGTCTGGTTTATCAAACATTTTGGTACAAATATCAATCTTGGCAATATTGCTCCTAACGAAGTAATTGCCCTGGAAACACTTCGGACAGGATTGAGAGGAGATACTTTCCATCAGTTTCTACCATAAAATAAAACCTCTTCATGAAGCAATACGGACTGATTGGTTATCCGCTTTCACATTCTTTTTCCGGAATTTATTTTACTGAAAAATTTAAAAAAGAATCAATTGCTGATGCAGAATTTAAATTATATCCAATTCAAGCTATCAGCGAAATCAAACAAATCCTCCTTAATCAACCACTTTTAAAAGGATTGAGTGTAACAATTCCTTATAAAGAAGCAATTATACCCTATCTGAATGAATTGGATGATGTTGCAAAAAAAACTGCAGCAGTCAATGCTGTTAAAATCAGCAAAAAAAATCAGGAAATTTATTTAACAGGCTATAATACCGATGTGATTGGCTTTGAAAATACATTGATCCCTCTTCTTGAAAAACATCATCAGAAAGCCCTGATTTTTGGTTCAGGAGGCGCTTCCAAAGCTGTTATTTATGTTTTAGAGAAACTTCAGATCGAATATAAAATAGTAAGCAGAAATCCCAGGCCAAATCTTTTCACTTACAAAGAACTTTCTGCTGAGATAATTAACAATCATCATCTTCTGATCAATACTACACCTTTAGGAATGTATCCCAATATAAATGATTCACCTGATTTGCCCTATCAGTTTTTAACATCATCCCATCTTTTAATCGACCTGATTTACAATCCTGAAGAAACGCTTTTCCTGAAAAAAGGAAGATTAAACCATTCAAAAACTCAGAATGGATTGAAAATGTTATATAGCCAGGCAGAAGCATCATGGGAAATATGGAACACTACCGACTAAATATTTTATCTTTTTTGTAAATACATATTTAACAAATAATTACAAAATATTTTCGGATAGTATTTATACATTTGCAACTAATATTTATATATTATGTCTGTTTTACTTGAATTCGCAATGTTTCCTACCGCTAAAGGAGAAAGTGTAAGTGATTATGTAAGCCG
>CAIUKU010000099.1 GCA_903899825.1 uncultured Bacteroidales bacterium
CATTCCAAGAACCTCACCAAACTTGACCAGGGGCTCATAGCACCACTCAAAAAGACGGTTTTTAAAACGTTGCTTCCAAGTGCAAAGTTACTTAACCTGATTGAGAGTGTCAACTGTTATAAACTTGAACAAAAAGTTACAAAAATTCAAGACTGCAAACAATTTACTTCAAAACTACGTTTTTAAAAATCCAACGCAATACAAGTCATAGCGAAATAAACGTAATAACATTAAGCAATCATTTGGACTTCGCTATTTCTGTATTGCTTACTCAAGCCATCGCTATTTTTAAAAACTTGTTTTGTAGCGTAAATTTTTTGAGGTCAATCCTATTCCATACTAGGTTGTGTAATATGATAAATTGTAAAAAAGAAAATTTAATTATATAAGGACTAATTCAATAA
The DNA here is from genome assembly GCA_903899825.1 of uncultured Bacteroidales bacterium. Lineage (GTDB taxonomy): Bacteria > Bacteroidota > Bacteroidia > Bacteroidales > JACABE01 > JACABE01. The sequence continues at coordinate 405 of CAIUKU010000099.1, forward strand.
CTTTATAAACTTTATAAACTCATTATCATAGCTTTCACAATATTATCTGCTCCTTCTGCAATCTGAGCTATATTGGCATCCAGCATATAACAGGGAGTTGTGAATACTTTCAACTTTTTATCTTTTATAACTTCAGCATGCTGGGTGTTGTGATGATGGGCTCCCATTTTCTCAGTTTTCAAAGCTGTTTGTAAATCGTTACCTATAGTTATATCGATATCGCTGAGGATTTTTGCGAAAATAACAGGAGCAATACACAATGCACCAATTGGTTTGTCTGCTGTAACCATTGCTCTTACTGCCTTTTCCACATCCATATTTACAGTACAATCTGATCCTTTGAATGCAAATGAGGAAAGGTTTTTGGCACAACCAAAGCCACCGGGAAAAATCAAGGCATCAAACGCTGCTGCATCAAAGGAAGACAATGCCAGAATTTTACCTCTGGCGATGCGGGCAGATTCTACCAAAACATTTCGTTTTTCCTGCGTTTCTTTGCCCGTAAAATGATTCATCACATGATGTTGTTCGATATCGGGGGCAAAAATCTGATAACTACCTCCATTTTTAACAATGGCAAGTAAAGTTAACACAGCTTCATGAATTTCGGTGCCATCGTAAACACCACAACCTGATAAAACGACTGCAAATTTTTTCATTGTTCTTGGTTATTTGTTATTGGTTAATGGTTATTAGTTATTAGGGGGTTGATTCTTTTGCTTTTTTGAGATAAGATATATATCCATTCAGCATTTTTAAACATATTATTATTTTCTCCCTATAATTATTCAATTCTGATTCTGATATGTATTGACAATCAAAAGCACAAATCAAATGATCAAGAGTTTAATAGACAGAGCCTCTTGCCTGACGACAAAACTGTATATTTTCCTGATAATGAAAACGTCCATAACCTTCAGCTATATTCGCTGTTATTGATCTTGACGCTCTGATTAGCTGATCTTTTAATCTAAAAGTTTCTTCTTTATGCAGCGATTTCGTAAATTCAAAAATTGAATTTCGAAAACTTCTACATTCTTTATAAACCTCGAAAACTTCAAAACTATTCATTTTTACTATTAAATATTATCGATTAACGCGCTATTTTTACGAACAATCATCAACAATTTACCAATAACCAATAACCAATAACCAATCCCTAATCCCTAATCCTCGGGTAATCGATAGAGTAATGCAAACCTATACTTTCTTTGCGTTCCATAGCCATTTTAATAATCAGATAACCAATGTTTATCAGATTTCTTAATTCGCAAAGTTTAGTTGTTAAAATGGATTGATCGTACAAATCTTCTGTTTCACTGTACAAAATTTCCAGTCTGTCGAATGCTCTTTTCAAACGTAAATTTGACCGGACAATACCAACATAATTAGACATGATCAATTGCAATTCCTTCAGGGATTGTGTAATGAGCACCATTTCCTCGTTCATCACCATACCTTCGGCATTCCAGTCCGGGATATCATCACAATAATCAATTTTACTGACTTCCTTTAAAGCATCAATGCTTGCTCTGTGAGAAAAAACAAGGGATTCGAGCAGAGAATTAGAAGCAAGCCTGTTGGCTCCATGCAATCCGGTAGAAGCACATTCTCCGGAAGCGTATAAATTGTGGATGGAACTTCTTCCCCATTCATCTACTTTAATCCCTCCACAATTATAATGAGCAGCCGGTACTACAGGTATCATATCGCGGGTAATATCAATTCCTATACTCAGGCATTTTGCATAAATCGTGGGAAAATGTTCGATCAGTTTATTCTTGTCAAGATGGCGTGCATCGAGGTACAAATAATCCCATCCGTTTATTTTCATTTCACTGTCGATGGCCCTGGCAACAATATCACGGGAAGCCAGAGAACCTCTCGGATCGTATTTTTGCATAAATTCCCGGCCATCATGGGATTTTAATATCGCTCCAAAACCTCTCAATGCTTCTGTAATCAGAAAAGCTGGTTTTTCGTTGGGATTGTATAAAGAAGTGGGATGAAACTGAATGAATTCCATATTTTCGACCCTTCCCTTGGCCCTGTAAACCATTGCAATACCATCACCGGTAGAAATTGCCGGGTTGGTAGTGGTATTATATACGTTTCCATTACCTCCGGTTGCAATTAAGGTAACCTTGGATAAATAAGTATCAATTTCATGCGTTGCTTCATTCAGCACATAGGCACCAAAACAGCGGGTATCTGGGGTCCGGCGGTTGACTTCTATGCCTAAATGATGTTGGGTGATAATGTCAACTGTAAAACAGTTTTCCAGCATTTCGATATTGGGATGATTTGCAATACTTTTCAACAAAGCTCTTTCAATTTCATTGCCTGTATTGTCCTTGTGATGCAGGACTCTGAATTCTGAATGGCCACCTTCTTTTGCTAAATCATATTTACCGGAAGCATTTTTGTCGAAATTGGCACCCCATTCTATGAGTTCTTTCACCCTTTCTGTAGATTCAGTAATTGTTATGCGGACTATATTTTCGTCGGATAGTTCATCTCCGGCTATCATGGTATCTTCAATGTGTTTTTCGTAGGTATCGGGTGTGTACATCACTGCTGCAATGCCACCCTGGGCATATTTGGTAGAACCTTCCTCGGCTCTGGACTTGGTGATAATGCATACTTTACCGTAATCCGCCACTTTCAAAGCAAAACTCAAACCTGCAATCCCTGAACCAATGACCAAAAAATCAACTTTCTTTCTCATCTAACGAAATTATTTAGCATACAAAAGTACAAAACTAAAAGCTATCAAAGAAAATTGAGTGAAATTATATTTAGAGAAGGGCTAATTATAGTTTTTGGCGAAAACTATAATAGCAACACTCCTTATTTTAGAAATATACAAAAAACTATAATAAGACAGTCCATTCATTCTCCTTTCCTTTATAAACTTTATGAACTTTACAAACTCATTCATTTCTTTTACTCATGATTTCAAATTTAATACGCAAAGTTTCCCCTTTCTGATCAAGCAATGTAAGGCGATGCAAACCAGCTTCCGGGGCTAAGGCTTTTTGATGAAATTGAGTGGTTGAACCAATGAATTGGTCATCCAGGTGCCAGTAAACAATCGCCTGTGGATTCCGGGTTGCCAGTTTAAAGACCGTACTTCCTGGTTTTCCGTTTAAGTCGACAGGTATATAAATTTTACTATTGTTGGCCGGATAAATCATTTCCATGGTACGCGTTTCTCCAGAAGAAGCACAATCGGCCCGGAAAGGAGGCAATATTTTGTAAAAAGGATTCTTGCTTTTAAAATACCATTCCATAACTGGCGGCAACACAAACCAGGAAAGGTGCTGCATATTATCTGTTGATTCACAGTTTGAATTGACCTGCCATTTTCCGGTTTTGTCTAAATGTATGATTTGGTGATAAGGGCAGACCTGGGTTTTCAGTGCTTTTTTGGGAACCTTAATTCTAATTGGGGATTCGCATATAGTTGAAGCTCTGTAACCACTATAGCGACAAACTGGGATTTCTGCCATTTCATTTTCGGGTAAGGTAAACCAATTGTGAGGTTTCAAAACTTTGAAAATGTCAAATAGAATTGGAGCAGCACTTCCTAATCCGGTAAGACCGGGGCGGCCTTCGCCGGAAGCATTTCCTACCCAGACAGCTACTACGTAATCAGGAGTAATACCAATAGACCAGGCATCACGGTTGCCAAAACTGGTACCTGTTTTCCATGCTATACGAGCAGAAGAAGAAAACTGTTGCCATTGCAATTCCTCATCAGGACGTGAAACTTCTACCATAGCTTCCAGTGCCAGCCATATTGAAGCTGCATCTAAAAAGGATGATTGAGAGAATGTTTTTTTGTCTGTAATAGCTTCGTTCTTAATATATAAAGGTGGATGAAAATCTGCTTTATCATATTTTCCCTGATACAAAGTAAAATGATTCAATGTTCGTCCCATGGAGGCATAGATACCAGCTAAATCCCATAACCGGGCTTCCGCTCCTCCCAAAATAAGAGACAGGCCATAATGAGAAGAAGATTTGGTAAGTGTAGTCATGCCCATTTTTTTCAGCAAAGTGTAAAACTGATCTACCCCATAGCTTTGCAGCATTTTAACTGCCGGAATATTAAGTGAACGTGAAAGGGCCTGACGGGCAGGCACTGCTCCATCATAGGTCAGATTGTAGTTTTCGGGTACAAAACCACCGATTTGCATGGGCACATCTGGTATTAATGTAGTTGGAAGTAATAAACCGTCATTTAACATTGCTGCATATAAATAAGGTTTTAAAATACTTCCTGTACTTCTGGGTGCAAGAATAATATCCACATCATTACCGTGTTCTTTCCTGCTCTGACAGGGTGTATTGGCAACATAAGCCAGAACATTGCCGGTATTTACATCCAGTATAATTGCTGCTGCATTATGAATTTCATTGGCTTGCAAAAATCGATGATGTCTGGCAATGATTTCATTTACACTTTCCTGTAAACGAATATCAATAGTTGTCAGTATGTTTTGTCCGTCTTTCCCTTCATTGACAGCTCTTTCGAGCAAATGTGGAGAAAGTTGAGGTAAAGGGAAAGGTTTTTCGGGTAAAATTTCATTTTTTGAAAGACTGCAAGTGGTATTGTCAATAATACCTTGCTGTTGTAGAATATTCAACAACCGATTCCGCTTTTCGAAAAGCCTGGTATGATTTCTTCCCGGATAAATCAAAGCCGGGCTATTGGGCAAAACAGCCAGTGTGGCAATTTCAGCCCAGGAAAGATGATCTGCACTGTTACCAAAATATCGCCAGGAAGCTGCATCTAAACCCACTACATTGCTGCCAAAAGGTGCATGAGAGGCATACAAACGGAGGATTTCACTTTTACTGTATGAAAGTTCCATTCGAAAGGCAAGGATTGTTTCTATCAGTTTTTCGTAAAAAGTTCTGCTTTTATTTTTCCGAGACAAACGAATGACCTGCATGCTGATGGTGCTCCCTCCGCTCACAATTTTACCTTTTCGGATATTCAGGTAAAGAGCTCTGAACATAGATACCGGATTAAAACCGGGATGATAATAGAAATGACGATCTTCAAATTGAATGATGGCTTTGGCAAAATTTTCCGGAATCCGACTTGATTCAGGGAAACGCCATTGACCATCCACAGCAATTTTTGCACCTAATAACTCCCCTTTCTGATCACGCAACACGGTTGAATTAGGATCTTTAAAAAGGGGTTTAGGTAAAGAAAACCAAAAGAAAATAAAAAAAAGGATAAAAATGCTTAGTACAATGGTTCTTTTCTTTTTTTTCTTAAAAACCAACCAGATTTTTTTCATTTAATTTCATTTAAACTGCACAAATATACTTGTTTTATCCATTTATTCTGTAAGATACAAATAATGAATGCTAAAATCTGCCGGATTTTTATTTTTCTGATATTGACTTTCACCAGTTTTATATATTCGCTTAAATTTGAATTATAAAACTTCTTTTAAAAATGGAGCAGTATAGCCTTTCTTTTGCTTAACGATTTGTTCAGGACTACCTTCAGCTATGATATTACCGCCTTTTTGTCCGCCTTCTGGTCCGATATCTATGATATAATCGGCAACTTTAATGACATCCAGATTGTGTTCAATCACCAGAACGGTATTGCCCTTTTCCACCAGTTTGTTAAGAACATCAAGTAATACCCTAATATCTTCAAAGTGTAATCCTGTAGTGGGTTCATCGAGAATGTACAGGGTTTGTCCGGTGTCTTTTTTTGAAAGTTCTGTGGCTAATTTAATACGTTGTGCTTCGCCACCCGAAAGTGTAGTGGACTGCTGGCCCAGTGTAATATAACCCAACCCTACATCTTTCAATGTCTGAATTTTTATGAGGATAGATGGAATATTTTCAAAGAAATCGACAGCCTGATCAATATCCATGTTGAGTACATCATTGATAGATTTCCCTTTGAAACGGATTTCGAGGGTTTCACGGTTGTATCGTTTGCCGTCACAGGTTTCGCATGGAACATATACATCCGGCAAGAAATTCATTTCAATGGTTCGCAAACCGGCACCACCACAGGTTTCGCACCTGCCACCTTTTACGTTGAATGAGAAACGTCCGGGAAGATATCCTCTGATTTTAGCATCAGGTAAAGTTGCAAAAAGTTTACGGATTTCATCAAAAACACCTACATAGGTTGCCGGATTGGAACGAGGCGTTCGGCCAATAGGTGATTGATTGATTTCAATTACTTTATCAATGTGTTTTAAACCTTCTATAGCTTTGTAGGGTAAGGGGTTTTTATCAGAACGATAAAAATGCTTACTTAAAATCGGATGTAAAGTTTCGTTGATAAGACTTGATTTCCCGCTCCCCGAAACACCCGTTACACAGATAAATATGCCTAAAGGTATTTTAAGGGTAACATTTTTCAGATTATTACCAGTGGCACCTTTTAGTATTAAAAAATCTCCATTGGGTTGACGGCGTTGGCCAGGTACTTTGATTTCTTTTACGCCCCTCAGGTAATCGCAAGTGAGGGTATGACAGTGTTTCATTTCCTGTGGGTTCCCTTCTGCAACAATCTTTCCTCCATGAATGCCTGCTCCGGGACCAATATCTATAACATGGTCAGCAGCCAGTATCATTTCTTTGTCATGTTCTACCACAATAACAGAATTTCCAATATCGCGCAAATCTTTCAGGGCTTTAATCAACCGGAGATTGTCTCTTTGATGCAGCCCAATGCTTGGCTCATCCAGAATATAAAGTACCCCCACTAGTTTTGATCCAATTTGTGTTGCCAGGCGGATACGTTGTGATTCACCACCCGAAAGACTTTTTGAAGGACGGTTTAATGTAAGATAATCAATGCCAACATCCAATAAAAAGTGAATACGGGTCTGGATTTCACGAACGATTTCAAACGCAATCTTTTGTTTTCTATCATCCAGGACTTCATTGATATGATCAAACCAGTCTTTAAGCACAATCATATCCATGTTGGAAAGTTCAGAAATGTTTTTATTGCCGATTCTGAAATGTAAAGATTCTTTTTTCAACCGGCTACCCTGACATTCTGGGCAAGGGATTTTATTCATGAAATTGCTTGCCCATTTCTTAATACCCTGAGGGGCACTATCGGTATTCTGATTCGAAATAAAATTGATAACGCCTTCGAAAGTAATGGCATAGGATGTGGTTATACCTAAATAGTCGTTTTTAACTTTCAGTACTTCATCGGAACCATATAAAATACTGTTCATAGCCTCTTCGGGAACATCTTCTATAGGAGTATCAAGACTAAACTTATGTTTTTCAGCAATGGCTTCCAATTGCTTAAATATCCAGCTGGATTTGTGTGCTCCGATAGGAATGATTCCTCCCTGATGAATCGACTTTTTCTTATCCGGAATTATTTTATTGAAATCAATTTCTGCTATTTCACCTAAACCACTGCAATGTGGACAGGCTCCATAAGGAGAATTAAATGAAAAAGAATTGGGTTCAGGCTCACTGTAAGCTATTCCGGTAACAGGACACATCAACAAACGACTGTAATGACGGACTTCGTTTGTTTCAGTTTCCATAAGCATCAACATGCCTTTACCATGACGTAAAGCTATCTGAACAGCTTTGGTTATGCGTTCCTTTGCATCTTCATTTACAATAATTTTATCAATTACTACTTCAATGTCGTGAATTTTGTAACGGTCAAGCTGCATTCCAAAATTGATTTCCTTTATTTCCCCATCAATACGAACTTTTAGAAATCCTTGTTTGCGGACTTGTTCGAACAAATCGCGATAATGACCTTTACGTCCTTTTACCAATGGTGCTAAGATGATGACCCCTTTTTTGAAATATCGTTCATTGATGGCATCTATAATTTGTTGTTCGGTGTAACGGACCATTTTCTCGTTGCTGAGGTATGAATAAGCATCAGCAACACGGGCAAATAGCAATCGAAGAAAATCGTAAATTTCAGTAATAGTGCCAACAGTTGAGCGTGGATTTTTGCCAGTAGTTTTTTGTTCAATAGAAATTACGGGACTTAAACCTGTAATTTCATCTACATCTGGACGTTCCAGATTGCCGATAAACTGACGGGCATAAGCTGAAAAAGTTTCCATATACCGTCGCTGTCCTTCGGCATATATGGTATCGAATGCCAGTGAAGACTTCCCACTTCCACTTAAACCGGTAATTACTACCAATTTATCCCGTGGAATGCGAACGTCAATATTCTTTAAATTATGTGACCTTGCACCGTAAATTTCAAGGTTTTTAGCTTCATTATCAGGCATCAGAATAGTTTTTCAAAAATGGCTGCAAAGGTAGAGAATATTTAGCGAAATGGAGAATCAGTTATGTAAATATTATATAAAAAAAATTATGAAAAATAAACACATACAACCTTTTATGTTGTATCTTTGTCTTATAAAAAACAAAATAAAAAACAAAATATGAAAAAAGTAGTCAATTTTTTTGTTGTTGCTTTATTAGTAGCTTCAATCAGTATGTTTTCCTGCAAAAAGGATGAACCTTCTCCTGTAGTGAAAACCGGTAAAATATCAGGATATGTTTATTCCAAAAAGGGAACTAAATTAGGTGCTGTTAAAGTTTTTATTCAGGACAATCCATCTTATTCAACCTATTCAAATAAAGACGGTTATTTTAACTTTTCTGCTCCCTTGGGTGTACACAAACTTGTAATTCAATCAGGGAATGGTCATATTTTTATGACTGTTATTAATGTTAATGTAATTGAAAATCAAACACTAACATTGCCTTCTCAACAAACCATTTTGAATCAGGTGGGTAGCCTTGCCTATATTACCGGAGCTTATGACAAAATTCAAACGATTATCATTGATTCATTGGGTTATACTGCCACCCAATTGCAGATATCTTCACTTGATAGTCTTTCCAGTTTCAGTAGTTATCAGGCTATCTTTTTAAATTGTGGGAAATCTGGAATGCTTGATAGTTTAAAATACGCTAATCTTAGCACTTATGTTAGCAATTGTGGAAGTATCTATGCTTCTGACTGGTCTGTTGAATATTTAACAGGAGATGGTAATTATAAAAATAATTTTGTTCGCACAAAAAGCACAAATTTTAATTTTTCCCCAAAACAAACGAATACCTGTACTCCTAAAATTGGTGGTTTTATCTTAGATTCTTTACTCTGTACCATGAAAGTCGGACAATCCGGTATTATCGACAGTATTGATGTTGTTTCTCCTGCACTTCAGACCTTATTAGGAAAAACAAAAATGACGATACATTACGACCTGGGAGCCTGGGAAGTTATTCAGCAATTAGGCCCTCAATTTACAGTATTATTACAGGATAACAATATTGCAACCAATTATGGTCCTTTAGCCGTATTAATGCATTACGGTGGAAGCTGCACTGTTGGAGGAAATGTACTCTATACTACTTTTCATAATGAACCTCAGTCAGGTGTTAGTCCTGATGTGCAAAAAATACTTCAATACTTTATTCTAAACCTTTAAAGTTTTTTGGATTCAACCTTATTTCTGCAAGCCCATTATTAAAATTTTGATAATCATCAAATGATTTGCGGATTTTAGGATTTGTTAAAAAAGTCTGCGGTTCAACTGCAGACTTTTTTAGTTTTTAAAAACATATCGTTATTAACCTAATACTTCCTGCAAAACGAGATGTGAATTGATCTTGTTAAAGCCGGCATGATGCAGGCGATAAAATAATATCATTTTATCCAGTAATATTCTTCGTTCTGTTTTTTTAAGGTTTAATTTGGCTGTATCTTCAAAATTGATACTAAGCATTTTGTAAATTATTTCACTGAGAGGATGTTCAATATATTCAGCATTCAATGGCTGAAGCGACTGAAAAACACCTTCGGTCAGGTTAAAAAATTTATTTTTTTCATCATAATTGCTTCTTGGGAAGAACCCTAAATACTTGGAATATTGTACCATAAAAAGAAGATGAAAGTCAGCATAGTTATCTGGAATAAGATCCAGAATTTGAATAGCGTGTAACAGAAATTCGAATAAAGTGGGGTTTTTTTCTTCTTCGTGTAATGACTTATATAATATTTCGTTGATAAAAAGCGCAATACTGCTTTTCCCGATATCAAAAGGGATGGTTTGAAAACGGTAAATACTTTTTAACTCTTTTACTGTCCTGATGCCGGATGAATTTTCTTTATGATAAGCAACAATTTCAATTAAAGAAAGATGTTCTAACAAACTCAGTTTAGTTGAAGATTTACTCTTTCGTATGCCTTTTATAATATATGATTGCAAACCATAATTTTCGGTATATACTTTTGCTATTACGCTGGTTTCGCTGTAATTGATATAGTTCAGAACAATACCTTTGGTAGTGGAAAGCATTTTAGTAATTATAAATGGGTCAATAGGTAAAGGATGTTTTACACAGTGCAAGCCATCATTCAATGCAAAAATACAAAATATTTATCAGCTATCAGATTGGAATTAATAAAGAAGGATTCGCTTTTTGGGATCAATATTGAATTAAAAAGAGATAAATAACCCGAAAATAAATAAACAGATTTTTTTGAATTTTAAATGGAATGCTTTCTGTTTATAATTAATTTTATGTAAAGAATTAAATATAAATAACATATCTTAAAATATGATATTCTATTTAGCAAACACATTCTCAATTAATAAACAATATCTTCGTCACCATGGTTTCAGTTCCATCGCTATTGGTGCAAAACACAAGGTAAACACCTGTTTTGGCTCGTTCACCATTGAAGTTTTTACCATTCCAGATGGCTTGTCCGCCATTGGCAATCGAATTATTGATAAGGTTGCCTGCGATATCCGTAATTTTAACGTTGGCATTTCTTACCAGTCCTTTAATAGCAATAATGCCGTTATACTCAGGTCGAACCGGATTAGGGTAAGCATAAACATCCTGGAAAGTGTCTTCTCCTTTTGTAGCAGTTCCTTTATAGGAAATTACCCCCATGGCAGTACCAAAAAATACTTCGCCTGTATTGGGATCTATTGCAATGGAAACAATTGTATTAGAAAACAAAGGACTGTTATCTACGGTGAAATGTTCCAATTGTTGGGTACCATCTGAAGAAAGCAGGAATACTCCGGCTTTTTGAGTACCTACCCATTTTCGATTAGCACCATCTACAGCAATAGCTGTAACGTCCTCAAACTCCAGTAAATGTTGAACGTGACCTTCAAACTCAACTAAAATAGTTTGTGCTGTTACAGAAGATTCTTCAGTAAAGCTGTTGTTAAAAACATTTTCAGGTGAATAAATTACTTTGATGCCTTTATCTGTACCTATCCAGATTTCACCTTCTAAATCTTCGGTAAAGCAATGAATATAATTGCTGGCTAAATCGTTACCCTTATTGATGTTAATCCATGCTTTCTGAATAGTATTCTGATTTAAATTAAATACCACTAAACGGTTTTCTCTTACCAGCATCCATTTATAATTACTTTTATCAATGAGTAAACTCAAAATATCATTGTTTACAATACTTTGTAAATCATAAGATTTCCATTGACCGGTTTTTAATTTTACAGAAAGTGCATTTGCAACTCCAGAATTGGTTGCCCATAAATTACCAGATTCATCAAATTTTATACTTCCGATTCTAACGGTATATCTTGTATTTCCGATATACATAGGTCGTAAACAATTATTGGTATTATATTCGTTAAAAACATGAGTAACATTGTTATTTGTAAGTTCAACAATCCCTACGCTCCAGGTAGCAGCATAAACCCTTGAATTATCGGTAGGATCCACGGCAATTTCAAGGATATCATAAATTGAATCATGAAGTGAAGTAACATTATCTTTTGTGTAATTCATCCATTTTTCATCTCTAAACTGATGCAACGTTCCTTTAAAATAAGCATTACTCCAACTACCATAATCAATACCACCGGGAGCTAACCAAATTCCGGTTGGAGAGGAAGTGAGTGTAAACACATTTTTTGAATATGGGCCGTCAGGAATTATTAAAACATTATCTGTTAAGTTATTCCATACTTTTATCAACCCTTTTGCGTTATCTGCAACCCAATAAAAATTGTCTTTATCTGCAATTACCTGATTTGGGTAAATAAAAAAATGATTCGTTTGTTCTAACTGTAATAATTCATTGTGTATCGAAAAATAGCCCCAATGCGATGTTATTAATTGATTGTCATGAACCGAAAAGTGATAAATTGCAGATGTATCGAAAGAGACCCATTTGTTTCCCATAAATGCAAATAATGTATCATTTGCAGCTGGAGTTCCTCTTTCTTTGGAAACAATTATTTTATCTTTAAAAAAAGCAATATGCGTAAATTTGGAATTAATACCACTTATAGTGCTATCCTTAGTCCAATTATGATAGTCGGCTAAATTGGGATTTGATGCATTGGCTTTATAAATTCCCACATCTGTCGCTGCATATAAAGAAGTATCATTGATGGCGATATCGTTTACATTTATTCTGCTACCATTATCTCCAATAATATAAGTGTCTTTTATTTCATTTTTCATCAAATCAACAACGACAATACCAAAACCGCATGAGAGATAAGCATACCTTCCTAAAGAAGTAATATTATTTATATTTTTATTTCCGGGAACTGATTTGTTCTTAATATCAGGCAGGTTTAATATTCCGTTTGCCGTTATTAAATCTATGTTAGCATTTGTATAGCTTATAATCAGTGTTTTGTAAAAACTGTTATAATGAATGGCGCTGATACCAACATCAGAAAGTCCATTTACTTTTGTAAGCTGCTGAATGCTGTTATCTGATTTATCGTAATAAAAGATGCTGTAAGGAGTCGCAGCATAAATACGATTATTGGCTTCAGTTACTGCAATTACATTGTTTTTTGGTAAATGATTTCTCCATTGTCCGATTGAAATTCCCTGGCTATAAGAAAAATAGCTTAAAAAGAATAATATTTTAAAAACGAGAATACTTGATAGTTTCATAACTCAAACAGTAATATTTAATGCAAAAATATACTTTTCAATAACAGTTATGTTTAAGAATTATTGTTTTATACACTAAAATATTATGATTTCTCTTACTAAAAAAGCATAAAAAGAGGATATAGCTGCCAAAATTAAATTTTTAAAGAAGATTGCAATCGTTTTGAAGGTAAAGATTTTATATCTTTGCAGCAAAATGGCTCCGTAGTTCAATTGGATAGAACGTCAGATTCCGGTTCTGATGGTTGGGGGTTCGAATCCCTTCGGAGTCACTATATTTGTTTAAAGTTCATAAGGTTTAAAAGTTTTTAAAGTAAAAGAATCTAAAAGTTCTGTACAATAAAATATTTGATTTATAACTTCATAAACTGTTTTGCGTTTAAAAAACCCATTAAAAATGCCGGTAAAGACCAACCAAGTACTTGAAAAAACGTATTTTTCTATAGGAGATGTAGCATTGATGTTCAATGTAAATACTTCGTTGATACGTTTTTGGGAAAAAGAATTTGAAATTATCAAACCTCATAAAAATAAAAAAGGGACCCGATATTTTACCAAACAGGATATCGATAATTTTCACCTTATCTTTCATTTGGTAAAAGAAAGGGGATTTACTTTACAGGGAGCTAAAGATAAATTGAACGAAAATAAAACGGAAACAGTTGACCACCACGAAATTGTCAAATCATTGGAGAAAATCAAAAGTTTTTTGACAGAAATTAAAGAGAATTTATAATCTGTTTTTTATCAAATTGATTTTATAGTTGATTATTCATTATTACACTTATTAATACATTCTAACATTTTTGTCAATGTATTTGTTTTCAATGAATAAAAAATCATTTTTCCCTCTCTTTTGCAATTTAATATGCCATTATTTTTTAGAATATTTAAATGATGCGAAGCAGTAGCCTGTTCAATATGAAGTTTGGTATAAATCTCAGTAACATTTAGTTTTTCATTGTCCTGAAGCAGACCTATTAAGGCAATCCGCATTGGATGAGCAATGGCTTTTAATCTGGCAGCAGCTAATTCAAGTTGTTCTATATCTATATTTGGCATGGCAATTTTTTTTGCAAATATAATAAATGTAAATAAATATATATGATAAATGTGTTAGAAGGAAGAAAAAAGTTATAAGTAATTAAAGTTTAAAAAAGTACTTACAGTGCCTTGAGTACTTAAAGTACTTCAAGTTAAAAAAACAAAATTAAGTTAAAAAGAATACCCTAATTATTCTAAATACTCTAAGTACTCCAATTACTTTAGGCTCTTATTTTTCCAGGGTTGTAAATTCAAATTTATTACCATCAAACAAGCCTTTATCACTCAGTTTTAATTCAGGGATTACCAATAACGCCATAAATGACAAAGTCATATAAGGGGCATTGAGTTTACATCCGAATTCTTTGGCTTTTTTATCTATAAAATCATAGTTGTCAGCTACTTCAAAACCATCATCTGCAGACATTAAACCTGCAACTGCAAGCGGTAAATGATATCTTTCATTCTCATTCACCAGAGAAATACCACCCTTAGATTGAATTACCAGATTGATTGCTGTTGCAATATCTTCATCATTGGTACCAACAGCTATAATATTATGACTGTCGTGAGCTACCGTTGAGGCCAATGCACCTTTTTGAAGTTGGAAGCCCTTAATAAAAGCGATAGCCGGGATAGACTGTTGATAGCGGTTCATAACCACTATTTTCAATACATCATTTTTAATATCACTGACTATGTAATTGTTTTCCACTTTCGGACTTACAATCAGGCATTCTGTAATCAACTGTCCTTCCAGGGCTTTAATAACTTTAATCTGATCACTTTTACTGGCTATTTTAAGATCTTCTGCAGTGATAACATTCGCTTTAAAAATATTGGGTAAATTTTCTTTCACAGATTTTATAAAAGTAGTACCATTTTCGGCTACTTTAACACCATTGATATAGGTTTTTTTTATGTTGAAGTCCTGCAGATTATCAACAATAATAAAATCGGCAGCATCATGTTGCTGCAACAATCCAACTTCTAATTTATAGTGTTTCACAGGAATAAAGGTACAGGCTCTCAATACAGCAATGGGATCATATCTTTTTGCAATGGCTCTTTTGACCAGTTGATTGATATGTCCTTTTACCAGATCATTAGGATGTTTATCGTCTGAGCATAACATTATATCATCGGGATGTGTGCGGAGTAAATCTATCAGCGCTTCAAAATTTTTAGCAGCACTGCCTTCACGAATCTGAACCAGCATACCACTGTTGATTTTATCAATGGCTTCTTCAATCGTAAAGCATTCATGGTCGGAGGTAATACCGGCAGCAACATACCTGGCAGCATCATCACCTTTTAAGCCGGGAGCATGGCCATCCACCGGTTTACTGTGCTTTTTTGCCACGGCCAGTTTTTGCATTACTTCTTCATCATTGAATAAAACACCGGGGAAATTCATCATTTCTGATAAATATTTAACTTCGGATTTTGAAAGCAATTCATCAATTTCATCAACTCCGATAGAAGCTCCAGAAGTTTCGAAAGGAGTAGCCGGAACACAGCTTGGTGCACCAAAATAAAATTTGAAAGGAACTTTTCTGCCGTTTTCTATCATAAAATATACACCTTCTATTCCCAACACATTGCCAATTTCGTGAGGGTCGGAAACAGTGGCAACCGTACCATGCACAACTGCCAAACGGGCGAATTCAGAAGGAATAATCATGGAACTTTCTATATGAACATGGGCATCAATTAATCCTGGCAAGATGTATTGGCTTTCAATCACATTTTCTTCTTTAAGGGCAATAATTTTGCCATTTTCCACACTTACAGTGCCTTTGTAAATTCGCTTATTTACAACGTCCACTATGTTTCCTGAGATTTTATACGAATAAATTGACATTATATTAGCTGATTTATTGGTTATTAAGATATTAGGTAAGGATATAAAGTTTATTTTATCATTCATAATTTATAACTAAGCATTAACATACGTCCCAATAACTTAACCGCTGAATGATTTCAACCAATAAACGGGTTACATTGTTCACGTTTTTGTTGAATACTTTCATGACTCCTTCCCATGAAACCGCTTCAATATCGGTTTTCCAGCAATCGTAATCAGTACTTAGTGCAATGGCAGCATAAGGAATTCCGGCTTCATTGGCTAAAATTACTTCAGGAGCAGTACTCATATTAATCAGATCTGCACCCCAGCTGATAAACATGTTGGATTCTGCCCGGGTGGAGAATCTGGGGCCTTCAATGGTTATGATAGTGCCGCTGTGGTGAATGCTGAACTTTAATTCGGAAGCTGTAGCGATAATGAGTTGACTTAATTCAATGTCAAAAGGATCAGCCATAGGCGTATGTGCCATATGATCCGGTTCAAAACTTTCGAAAAATGTAATGGGTCGATGCCTGGTAAAATCAATAAACTGATCGGGGACTACCATATCTCCCGGTTTAATCTTTTCTTTCAAACTTCCACAAGCAGTGGTAGCAATGATATGCGTACACCCTAAGTTTTTTAATGCCGTGATGTTGGCACGGTTGTTTACCTGAGTTGGCGGAATACTATGATGTATCCCGTGACGGGAAATGATAGCCACTTCAATTTCCCCAATTTTTCCTGTAATAACAGGAGAGCTGGGACTACCATAATCTGTTTCAGCTTCAATGATTTTATAATCGGTAAACAGGTTTAATTTTTCCAAACCTGAACCTCCAATGATTCCTAATTTTACCATAAGTATTATTTATCCGGTTTATCAAATATGCTTATTTATAACTGCAAGATTAAATTGCAAAACATTTTTCTGCAAAAGCCCCGACTGTGAATAGTGTTTCATCTCTAGCTTCTATATAGCCCATGTGTCCAACATTTAATAATAATATTTCAGCGTGATCGGCTAACATGGCCTGTGCCATTGCTTGCTGCAGATTAACCCTGCTGTCTTTTTTTCCTAAAATAAAAAGCAAGGGTAGGTCTAAGTCTGTCAAAACATTCAGTTTTGCATCTCTTATTTTCATTCCCTTTAGTGCAGCTATTATTGCTTCTTCACTCATATCAATCACCTGGGATTGCAAAATTTGAATTTCCGTGGCAAATCTTTCAACATTTTCCGTGGCAAACAAATCGGGAATAAACTGACTGATAAAATTTTTACGATTGAGTTTAACAATTTCACAAGTTCTGTCCCTGTTTTTTTTGGTCTCTTCGCTATCTGCCAGTGCCTGAGAATGAAATAAACCCAAACCTCTTAGCATAAGCGGATATTGATCTGCAAACTGCAGACTTACATAACCTCCCATCGAATGTCCGATTAAAACAAAAGAAGAAACAGCCAGATAATCAGCAATTTGTTTTACGATATCAGCCATCTGATCCATAGAATGAACTGTAGCAATACATTCACTTTTGCCATGTCCGGGTAAATCAATACAGATGATTTTAAAGTTAGCGGATAATTCTTTCGAAAAATCTTTCCAGATTTGCAGAGATTCCATAAATCCATGCAGTAGAATGATTGTATTTCCTTGTCCTTCTGTAGTGTAATGAATGTTTTTACCCTGATAATTAAAAAAAGCAGCGTTCATAATAATTTAATTCAGATATATACAAAAGTAAACAAACTGTTTTAAAAAAGGATATAGAAAATAACAAATAAAATTGCTAAATATTCTTTGATTGAATTATTTTTGCAATCAACATATTTTAGTAATTTTGACAAATGGAAGAAAATACAATTTCTAAAGATAATAAAAGGAAAAGAACCACTCAGAGTTTAGCTGCCATCCATTCAATAGCACAGCAAGGAAGGATGCAACCTCAGGCTGTTGATTTGGAAGAAGCCGTGCTTGGAGCGCTCATGCTTGAACAGGATGCCTTAAATGCAGTTATTGACATTTTAAAATCTGAGTTTTTTTACAAAGAACAGCATCAAAAGATTTATTCGTCCATTTGTCGGTTGTTTGCCAACTCATATCCGGTAGATATACTAACGGTTACCAATGAATTGAAAACCCAGGGAGAGCTGGAATTTGTGGGAGGTGCCTATTACATTACACAGTTAACCAATAGGGTTGCTTCAGCTGCCAATATCGAATTTCACTCCCGTATTATTTCTCAGAAATATATTCAGCGTGAATTGATTAAAATTGCTTCAGAAATTGAGCATGATGCTTACGAAGATACCACTGATGTACTGGAATTGCTCGATAAAACCGAAAGCAGTTTATTGTCAATCGGTGAAAAGAATTTTAGAAGTGATTATGCGGATATGCAATCGATCATCAGAGAAGCAATTAATGAAATAGAAGCAACCAAAGATCATGAAAACGGACTGAGTGGTGTCCCCTCCGGATTTACTAAATTAGACAGGGTTACTTCCGGCTGGCAGAAATCAAATCTGATTATTTTAGCAGCTCGTCCATCTATGGGTAAAACAGCTTTTGCTTTAACTATGGCAAGAAACATAGCTGTTGATTTCAAAAAATCTGTAGCTTTTTTCTCATTGGAGATGTCGGCTGTGGAATTGGTGATGCGTTTAATTTCAAGTGAATCACAACTGCCAGCTGACAAATTAAAAAAAGGAAATCTGAAAGAATATGAATGGGCACAATTAAATACTAAAGTGAGATCACTTATAGATGCACCTTTATACATTGATGATACTCCTGCACTGACAATTTTTGAATTGCGGGCCAAATGTCGACGTTTAAAACAAAAACATGATATCTCTATGGTTTTTATCGATTATTTGCAACTCATGCAGGGATCTTCTGAAGCCAAAGGAAACAGAGAGCAGGAAATCAGTATGATTTCCAGACAATTAAAAGCATTGGCCAAAGAACTGCGGATTCCAATATTAGCATTATCTCAATTAAGTCGTGCGGTTGAAACCAGGGGTGGAACCAAAAAACCAATTTTATCCGATTTGAGGGAATCCGGAGCTATTGAACAGGATGCCGATATTGTTATGTTTATATATCGTCCGGATTATTACAAAATTGAACAGGATGAAAAAGGTGATACACGTGGAATGGCAGATATTATTATTGCTAAACATCGTAATGGCGCTACGGATGAGGTAAGGTTAAGGTTTATTAACACTTTTGCCAAGTTTACCGATGATGATAGCACGGAATTTGATACCAATGATTATATAAGTCCTAACAATGATTTTGACAATGTACCGGTTACAAGAACCATTCCTTCGAAAATGAATGATATGACGGATGATGTACCTTTTTGACAAATAGAAAACAAACAGGCTTTTTTTTCGTTATTTAATTATTCACTGTTAATTCATATACAGTGCTCCTTTAAATTTTAAATGAATGTATAAACAAAAAATAATTTTCATTTTTTTATTATTGATAAGTATATCGCTTAAAGCAGCTTATATACTTATTCCTATGGATAATACGCAAAAGAACCATTTAAAAGCTTATGGGATAACATATTGGGTGTTACAGCATGATGTAGAGGCAAGTTGGTTGTTAAATTACCATGGAGGGAGTTTTATGTTCAAATACAATGAGTTATTTGAAAAAGAATTAAAGGTCAGAGGAGTTACTTATCAGGTAATTGCAGATGTGCAGAGTACTTCAATTTTACGGGAAATTGCAGATCCGGAAGCCAATATGGATGAGGTAAAACTTCACAAAGCACCCAAAATAGCAGTTTATTCTCCCAAAAACAAACAACCCTGGGATGATGCCGTAACATTGGTTTTAAAATATTCCGAAATTCCTTACGAAGTTATCTATGATGAAGATATTATGAACGGCGTATTGCCAATTTATGATTGGCTTCACCTTCATCATGAGGATTTTACAGGACAGTATGGAAAATTCTGGGCTTCTTTCCGTAATGCAGAATGGTATCAGAATGATATGAAATTTTCTGAAGAAACAGCCAGAAAATATGGATTTCAAAAAGTATCCCAATTAAAATTGGCTGTATCTAAAAAAATCAGAGATTTTGTAGCTGGTGGTGGTTATTTGTTTTCAATGTGTTCAGCGCCGGATAGCTATGATGTAGCATTGGCTGCTGATCATACAGATATCTGTGATGTAATGTTTGATGGTGATCCAATAAGCCCCAATGCACAACAACAACTAGATTATAACAATTGTTTTGCATTCAAAGACTTTACGTTGGTTACCAATCCTATGGAATATGAAATTTCATCTATTGATGCTACCCAAACCCGTGGAAGGGTGGGACAAAACAAAGATTTTTTTACATTGTTTGATTTTTCTGCCAAGTGGGACTGGGTACCTTCGATGTTGTGTCAGAACCATGAAATGGTTATCAAAGGATTTATGGGACAAACTACTGCTTTCCGAAAGCAATTTGTAAAATCAAATGTACTGATAATGGGCGATAATAAAGCATTGAACGAAGCACGTTACATTCATGGCGATTTCGGCAAAGGTACCTGGACTTTTTACGGTGGTCACGATCCCGAAGACTACGAACATTTGGTAGGCGATCCTCCGACGGATCTGAATTTATTCCCCAATTCACCGGGTTACCGCCTGATATTGAATAATATTTTATTTCCTGCAGCTAAGAAAGAAAAAAGGAAAACCTAAGCATTAAAGATGCAATAATTAATCATTCACTTTCTCAAAAACAATTCGATAATGTTCGAATATTTCTTTCTGGAAAAGCATGGTGTTGGCACCGGTATTCCATCTTCGTAAAAAATCACGGAACGATTTGCTCATGATATATCTTGGACTTAGTGAAGCATAATACAGATGCTTTTTGAGATTAAATTTGAGAAATTTTGCGGTCCATCTTACTATGGTTTCCATATAATCTAACCTGCCGCTGTCGATGGATATTACTTTAAAGTATTTCGAAGCAGGTTTTATCAATCCTTCACTTCCATAAGGCAGCCAGGATCCGGGAAATACCTGACAAATGATGTCGACCAGTTCTTCATCTGTAAATTCTTTTTTATAGATATTGGTTTGATTAAAACGGATGTCTTCAAATTTCACCATATTCGGACCAAAAACCATGGTCTGACAATAAAAGCGTCCGCCTACAGGTAATAAATCAGCTACCTGTTTCATATAGGTCTCATAGATTTCTTCCTGTTTACCGGCTTTATACTCCTCTACAGAGCACAAGTGTTCAGGGCTGCCCATGGCTGTTACTACATCAAACTTACCGAAAGTATCAACGGTGATATCTTTGGAGTCCATGTGCCTGACGTTCAGTCCGTTTTTGATACATGCATCCGATTGCCCTTTTGCCAAAACTACCCCATAAGTTATTGCGCCTATTTTGTTTATATAATCTATGAAAGCACCCCAGCCACAGCCCATATCCAGTACTTTTGTGCCTTCTTTGATATTGCACCAGTCTACGATGAACTGATGTTTTTTTATTTGTGCTTCTTCTATACTCAGTGAATAATCACCGTCGAATCTTGCACAACTATAAGCCCCTTTATCGCCCAGGCTATAGCGGAAAATTTTATCCAATACGGTATAAAGTTCATCTAAATCTTTTTGTACTGCCATGAATTCATTAATTTTAATGAAGAGTCCGGAGAATTGTATTTTCAGGCACAAATCAGACCCCAAAAAATTTGAGCTGAATTACTTAGGACAAATGTACTATAAAAATTTCCAGTTAGTTATAAAAAAACCAGATGTTTTTTATAAATTTTAATAAGTTTATAAAGTACTGGAGATTGAGGGAAATTACTTATAAAAAAACCCTCTTGTCAGCGAAACAAAAGGGTTTTTATTTTTAATTCACAAGAGTATATCAAGCACTCATTGTCTCTACATCCGGTTTAAGCTTTTTAATAAGTCCTTGTAAAACCGTTCCGGGACCCACTTCAATAAATGTAGTACCACCATCGGCAATCATGTTTTCAGCAATTTGTGTCCAGCGAACCGGTGAAGTTAGCTGAGCAATTAAATTCTGTTTGATTTCATCAGGATTGGTAACTGCTTTGGCGTTTACATTCTGATAAACCGGACAAATAGGCTGACTAAAAGTAGTCGTATTGATAGCTTCAGCCAGTTCTACACGGGCTGGTTCCATTAAAGGTGAGTGGAAAGCACCGCCTACTTTTAAAGGTAAAGCCCGTTTGGCTCCGGCAGCTTTCATTTTTTCACAGGCAATTTCAATGCCTTTTATAGAACCGGAAATTACCAATTGACCGGGACTGTTGTAATTGGCTGGAACTACCACCTCATCAATAGAAGCACAGACTTCTTCCACGATTTTATCGTCCAGACCTAAAATAGCTGCCATGGTAGATGGCTCTTTTTCACAGGCTTTTTGCATGGCATTGGCACGCTTGGCAACCAGACGCAACCCATCTTCAAAAGTAAGGGTTTTATTGGCTACCAAAGCCGAAAATTCACCTAATGAGTGTCCGGCAACCATGTCGGGTTGAAAGCTTGCTCCCAGAGTATGTGCCAGTATTACTGAATGCAGGAAAATGGCAGGTTGTGTTACATTGGTTTGTACTAAATCTTCAGGAGTTCCTGCAAACATCAGATCGGTGATGCGAAAACCAAGAATCTCATTGGCCTTTTCAAACATGGCTTTGGCTTCAGCATTGTTATCATATAAATCTTTGCC
>CAIUKU010000100.1 GCA_903899825.1 uncultured Bacteroidales bacterium
ACTTTTTGTATTATTATTCAACAACTTTTTTTCATTTGGACAATCTATGAATTTGGGAACTGCAATAACAGGTAACCCCGGAAATACAGTAGATGTACCTTTGAATGTTAACAACATGAATAACATTGGGTCAATGGATATTCGAATTACATATGATAATACAGTAATGTCGTTTGTAGGAATTGTAAATGCAAGTGCTGACGCAAGCGGCATACTTTCAGGAACTCAAGTTGTTTCAGGAAATATGTATCGTGTAAATTTATCCTGGGTAACTTCAGGGTCAACAGGTGTTAATTTTGTAAATGGGAAATTTTTGGATTTAAGATTTAATTATATCAACGGTAATTCTGCAATTGATTTCCAAATACCTGCTATTGAAGTTTTGGATTATAATGGAGATCCTGTAAATGTTGCTTTTACCAATACAACTATAAGTGCTCCTTTTGCAATCAGTAATTTTAATGTTACTGGTACCGGAAGCTATTGCAATGGTTCAAGCGGATTAACAGTTGGTTTAAGTGGTTCTCAAATGAGTGTGAATTACCAACTAAAAAAAGACGGAATCAATGAAGGAAGTCAAATCCCTGGCACCGGAAATGCTTTAAGTTGGGCTAATAAATTAGCAGGTACTTATACCGTTGAAGCAATTTACAATTCAACTTCTCAAATGATGACTGGTAGTGCAGTTGTCAGTTCAACAACTCAATTAGCAGTTGCTGTTTCTATTATTGCATCCTCAACTACCGTAACAATAGGTACTCCTGTCAATTTTACTGCAACACCAACAAATGGAGGTAGCAATCCAAGCTATCAATGGCAAGTTAATAGTATTAACGCTGGTACTAATGCCAATACTTTTTCTTACACCCCTTCAAACGCTGATGTTGTTAGTTGTATTATGACATCTGATTTAACATACTGTATTACTAACAATCCTGCTGCATCAAATAATATTAGTATTACTGTTAATCAAGCGGCAGCCATGAATTTAGGACCTGCAATTATCAGTGTTGCCAATTCAGTTGTAAATGTACCGGTGAATGTTTCAGATATGATTAATATTGGTTCTATGGATATCAGAATAACTTATGATACTACAATTATGAGTTTTATAGGAATTGTAAATGCAAGTGCTGACGCAAGCGGCATTCTTTCAGGAACTCAACCAATCTCAGGAAGTTTTAAACGTATCAATTTATCGTGGGTAACTTCAGGATCAACAGGTGTAAATTTTGTAAATGGAAAATTTCTGGATTTAAGCTTTAATTATATTGGAGGCAATTCTACGATTGATTTCCAAACAGCTTCTATTGAAATATTAGATTATAATGGAGATCCTGTGAATGTTAATTTTACTAATACCTCAATCACTGAACAATTCGTTATAAATAATTATAGTGTAGGCGGTTCAGGAAGCTTTTGCAGTGGTTCAAATGGATTAACTGTAAGCCTAAGTGGTTCACAAATTGGTGTAAACTACCAAATAAAAAAAGCAGGAACGAATGACGGAAGTACAATTCCTGGTACAGGAAGTGCTTTAAGCTGGTCAAATAAAACAGCAGGAACTTATACTGTTGAAGCGAGATATGGAACAACATTCCAGACTATGAGTGGTAGTGCCATTATTACATCTACTTCAACTATTGCAGTTGGAGTTAGTATTTCAGCAAATAGTACCACAGTTTTACAAGGTACATCTGTTAATTTAACTGCAGTACCAACCAATGGAGGTAGCAATCCTGTTTATCAATGGAAAGTAAACAATATAAATGCCGGTACAAATTCTAATACTTTTTCATTTATTCCTTCGAATTTGGATGTTGTTAAATGTGTAATGACTTCTGATTTAACATCCTGTATTTCAAACAATCCAGCTACTTCAAATAATATTACTATTTCAGTTACAGCTGATACTGCTTTTATAAATTTAGGAAATACAATAACGGCTATACCCGGAACTGAAATTTTAGTACCTGTTAATATTGATTCATTAATTAATACAGGTTCAATGGATTTGAGAATACAATATGATAGTACTGTTTTAAATTTTATTGATGTTGTTAATTTAAGTGCAAATGCAAATGGTGTTATCTCGAATCCTTCTAACGTTGGTGGCACTATAAAACAGCTTAATATTTCATGGCTTGCTGATAATAGTGGTATCAATCCTAATGGTAAGTTCCTTGATATAAAATTCAATTATATTGGAGGTAATACAACATTACAATTTAATCAATCTCTTTGTGAGGTTCTGAGCTGGGATGGTATCGCTGTTTATGTTAATTATTCCAATGTAATGATCAATCAAACTTCAATCTGGACAGGTAATGTAAGTAATGCATGGGAAAACGCAGCAAACTGGAGTAATAATATTTTACCAAATTCAACTTCTGATGTAATCATCCCTGTAGTTACTACTCATTATCCAACCGTAAATTTTACAGCTACAATTAATAAGCTAACGCTTGAATCAAATTCAAACGGAACGGCTTCTTTAATTGATAATAGTTTATTGACTATTACGGGAATGGCAAATGTTAAATGTTATCTAAGCGGAGATAAATGGCATTTAGTATCAATTCCTTTACAATCAGCTACTTCAAATGTTTTTCACTTAGGAAGCGGACAACCGGATATTTATGTAAAGGGATTCTCTAACGGAAACTGGACATCATTAATTACCAATACAACAACTCCTTTAATTCCAACAAAAGGATATGCGATTTGGGCTGATACACAAACCAATTCTTTACCTAATCCTACAGTTGTTTTTTCAGGTGCAATCAATACTGGTAATCAAATGGTTAGTACTGATACTTCATGGAATTTAATTGGAAACCCATATGTATCATCTTTAGACTGGAATACATTAAATCTTGCAAATGTTAATGGACAGGCTGTTAGAGTATGGAATCATTCGTTGCAACTTTATTCTGCTTACAGTTTATTAGGCGGAAGTGTTAATGGTGGAAATCAATATTTATCACCAATGCAGGGATTTTTTGTTAAAGCTTTAAATACAAATGGAATCGTTTTAACAAATGCCAACAGAGTACACAGCAATCAATCTTTACAAAAAAGTACTAATACTATCAATAACTTAGTTAAGATGAAAGCGCAAAGAGGAACTTATACCGATGAAATCAATATTGTTTACAATAGCATTGCTACCAATAATTATGATCAATTGTATGATGCAAGCAAACTATTTATGAATGATAATAATATTCCTGAAATATATTCTTTAGCTGATAATAATGAGTTATCTATCAATATATTTGGGACTTTACCTGCAGCAATTCCGATTAATATCAGAATGGGTATTTCAGATAATGTGGTGTTGACTGCATCTGATTTTAGTAATTTTGATGCTGATGTATCAATAAAACTGGAAGATATTTTTACAGGAAATATTCAGGATTTAAGACAAAATCCGGTTTATTCTTTTGCAGGATCCGCAAATGAAAATGCAAACAGATTTGTACTTCATTTTGCAAAGATATCAAATAGTATCAATCAGTTATCCAATACAAATACTAAGATATATACCTTTGAAAACATTATCTATGTTAATACTTCTGAAATTGTAAAAGAAATAAGTATTTATAATATGCTGGGACAGTTAATTATTTCTAAAACAGGAAATAATAAAGAAATTAATACACTTCCTTTAGAAAATGCATCTGCTTATTATATAGTTAAAGTAATTACAGAAAAAGGCATTTATAATGAAAAATTATTTATAAAATAAGCAAATATTTTATCCCAAATTCTTTAAAAAGACTTCAATGTAAATACAAATAATCTATTTTTAAAAAAATTAAATATTTTAAACATGAAAAATTCATTCAAAAAAATTATCGTTTTATTTTTTCTAATGGTTGCACCTGTATTAATGAACACTGTTTTGGCAGACAATCCTCCAAGTCCGGGAGGTAGTCCTGTTGGAACACCAATTGATGGCGGTGTTAGTCTTTTGTTAGCTGCCAGTGCTATTTATGGAGTTAAAAAAGCCAAAGTATTCAATGCCAATAGGAAGAAAAAAAATGAAAATATGTAATTATTTTTGTTAATCCACTAAGAGGCTGATTCAAAAAGATTCAGCCTCTTTCTTTTCATAATAAATCTATTCAAATAAAAGATTAAATACTACTTTTTTATGCTGATAAGTCTATCAAAACTAAAAACAAAATTGCCTGAAATAAAAGTTTTGTTTAATAGTAATTATATTTTAAAAACATTTGGTTTTCGATTAATTCTTTTGATTGGAATAGGATCTATTGTTTTATATATTCTAAAAAATAATACTGAACTGAAATATATGGTTCAGCATGCTAATTTTGTATATGATTTTTATAAAATTATTATGTATTCAAGTCTAACCGACTGGACCTCGCTTCGTC
>CAIUKU010000101.1 GCA_903899825.1 uncultured Bacteroidales bacterium
TAGCAGCGCTATTGACGGAGATTTTAACGAAGTATGAGGGCTTAATTCACGAAAAAATGTCAAAGGATAAATTTTAGACAATTTCTTATAATTCTTTCCCACAATTTTCACAAAAATTAGTTTCACCATCTGTGATTCTTTCTCCACAAGAAGGACAAAAATTGGTCTGGTTTTCTATACTTTGATTTGAACCAGATGAGCTTCGTATTTTATTACCCACATTCTTATTTTTTGCTTCATTTTCATCCATGAAGTAACCAATTACACCCCCTATCACTGCAAAAATTATTACGCTTAAAAATACATTACCTACTAAGTCTGAATTATTAACAATGTCGTCAAAATTTTTCAAATAGCCACCCAAACCTCCTACTTTGGCTCTTAACATTTCAGGTTGGAAGTAGTAGCTCATTGGGATTCCAAGAATGGCTCCAAAAATTGCAAATGTTACTTTTTTCATCTTTCTATTTTTTAAAAAACCTACTCTGTTGGCTTTTCGGTGTCGCCCCGTTTTATTGTGGTTTCTGGTCTCCACAATCCTTATTAAATCACTTATTAAAATACTCAAATACCTGAAATGTAATGAATTTGGGTATATTATTCTTAAACTCAATTTTCTTAACCCAATTATCATAAGAATCGTAATTGTAGATGTAGCTGTAACTATCAATTAAACTACCCTTTCTGTCATAAGTACTTTCTTCTATTAAATTATTTTTGTCATCATATTTACTAATTTTCTTATGAATTATGTCTGAAGTTTTGAAGTCTATATGACTGACTTCTATTTTGTTACCACGAATATCATATTTA
The DNA here is from genome assembly GCA_903899825.1 of uncultured Bacteroidales bacterium. Taxonomy (GTDB): domain Bacteria; phylum Bacteroidota; class Bacteroidia; order Bacteroidales; family JACABE01; genus JACABE01. The sequence goes on from CAIUKU010000101.1 coordinate 814, forward strand.
TATAATCGAATAGTTGGTACCACTTTAATTTGAGGACTATCATCAAATATTATTCGTTCTTCAGCAATATTACCATTTAGGTCATATTTGTAAGTATAACGACAAATTTTAACTTCATTATTGTCTTTAATTTCTTTAATTTCTTCAATTAAATTACCACTTTGATTATAATTATAGGTTGACTTTGTTTCAAGATTACCATTTGAATTAAATTCATTCATTTCGATAATAGTCCCTTTATTATCATATTTACAAAGATATTTAAGAAACAAGGAACCATCAGATTTATAAACACTTTGTTCGATAATATTGGCATAAGAATCAAACTTGTTAATAATTTTACCCGATAAAACGCCATCATCATTAAATGTATTAGCTTCAAAAAAATTTCCTAAATCATTATATTTAAATGTCGTTTTACTCAAAACACTTGAATCAGCAGAGTGCAAAATATTTTCAATAATAAAGCCACCATAATTTAGTCTTATAATGAATGACTCATCTTGACATTTCTGATCCTTGATAATTTCACCAAATTTATCTTTAGCAAGATATTTTTCATGTTTAATTTGTTTTATTTTTCCTTTATAACCATTACTAAGAAAATTGAATTTATTTTGGGTTAAAAGTTGAGAATGAGCACTTTGGTTAGTTAATAAAATAAAAAGTGTAAAATAGTAATAAAGATATTTTTTCATCTTGTCAATTTTTAGTTTTAATCCCTAATTAATATGTCTTTCACATATTTTTCTAAGTTATCTCCTGTTCCAACAACTTTTTCACATATCCATTTTTTTGCAATTAATTGTTTTTTATCTGGTGCACAAGAGGATAGAACCATTAATACAACAATGATTATTAATAAATTTCTTTTCGTTTCTAATATCTTTCTGAAAAGTATTGCTATTCGTTTGCAACCGTTTTTTGAATGGTTTTTGGTCTCCATTTAATTTTACTATAAGTAAACATTCATTTTCAGGTAATTTTTATTTCTTGAGTTTTTTGTTTTTAAATACTGTCAATTTTAAATTCCCTTTCTTTTAATGATATTCTTTAGCTTTTAGGTCAAGCTCTTTTTTGCAATTCTGATTCCTTTTTGTTGTTATAAAGGCTGTTACAACTCATCAAAATAATAATTGAAAGCCCATTGTCAGGATAATTTCCACTCTATTTTCATAATTATTTGTATTAAAAATCAGTATTCTTGAAATTTTCGAAAATAAATTCTACATTATGTATTCCTAATTGTATTATTAAAAATGTTAAAAA
>CAIUKU010000102.1 GCA_903899825.1 uncultured Bacteroidales bacterium
ATATTATAATTTTTTATCCTTCAATAATTACAATTTTTTCAATTTTATCGCCCTGACGGATTAGATCAATCACTTCCAGCCCTTCATATACTTTTCCAAAAACAGTGTGGTTTCTGTCCAAGTGCTGCGTATTTTCACGATTATGACAAATAAAGAACTGGGAGCCGCCTGTATTTCTTCCGGCATGTGCCATGGATAATACACCACGATCATGAAACTGATTGTTTCCAGAAGTTTCACATTTAATGGTATAACCGGGACCACCCATGCCATTTCCGTTCGGACAACCGCCCTGTATCATAAAATCAGGAATCACCCTGTGGAATTTCAACCCGTCATAAAAACCATCTTTCGATAATTTAATAAAATTTTCTACAGTTCCCGGTGCGTCTTCCTCAAAAAAATTGAGTTTCATTACTCCTTTATTGGTATGTATTTCTGCTTTTTTCATTCTATTTTTAAATATTATAATTTATAAATTTTACAATCTGATTCTAATCTTCCTTCTTCAGACTTCCGACTTCCAACTTCCGACTCCCGACTTCCAACTTCCAACTTCCAACTTCCGACTTCCGACTTCCGACTTCCATCTTCCTACTTCCAACTTCCAACTACTTAAAAAACCAAAACAGCTTACTCCATCTGATTTTCTTTAAGAAGCTTTCGTCTTTATCCAGGGACAACCATACAAACGATGCTTTCCCTACTACGTGATCTTCCGGCACAAATCCCCAATAACGTGAATCCGCAGAATTATGGCGATTATCACCCTGCATCCAGTAGTAATTCATTTTGAAAGTATAAGTCTTGCTTTCTTTCCCATTGATAATGATTTTATCGCCATTAATTTCCAAAGTGTTTCCTTCATAGGTTGTAATGACTCTTTTATAAAAACAGATATTGGCAGTATTGATATCCACTGTAGCTCCTGCTTTCGGAATGTATACTGGGCCATAATTATCCAGGCTAAAATGATAAGCCGAATCGAAAGGAAATAATCTCGAATCCCATAAGCCTTTGGGCGAAATAACAGGTTTAACATCAACTACATTAGGTAAAGCTTTTAGTAGTTTTACACTTTCTTCAGTCAATGGTAAGAAACCATATTCGTTCATATTCTTAATATCTTCTTCAGATATTCCCATGCTTCTGAATTGTTTTTTATAAACAGGTGTTCCATTGGTTATTATCTCATAATTAAACTGTCGGTCTGCGGGATTTTCGGCTTTTTTGCCATTTACGTATACCTGTCTGTCAATAATCTGAACACTATCACCAGAAATCCCAATACATCGTTTTATGAAATTTTCTCGTTTATCAACCGGACGTGCAATAATGTCGCCAAAATTGGCTTTATCGTTCCATACCCTTTCCCTTCCATATTCTTTAATCAATGCATAATAACTGGCATTACTCTGAAGAACAGTAGAGACGGTATCTCCGTCAGGATAATTAAAAACAACCACATCATTATTCTTAATGGTAGTAAAACCCGGAAAACGATAATACGGTAATTTAATCCATTCAAGGTAAGATTTTACACTTTGTGTCAAAGGTAAGGTATGATGAGCAAACGGGAAAGCAATTGGTGTATTTGGAATTTTAGGGCCATAACTAATCTTGCTTACAAAAAGAAAATCGCCAACAAGCAATGATTTTTCCATGGATGAAGTTGGAATGGTATAGGCTTCGATAAAAAATGTACGGATAATAGTGGCGGCAATTACAGCAAAGATAATAGCATCAGCCCATTCACGGCTAACTGATTTTTTGATGACCGGCCATTCATCAGGATGGACATATTTGTCCGTTTTGTTAAATCCGATGTAAGGAAGATAAATAAAAGGAAACAACACACTTACGGCTTGTTCTCCTAATCCGAATTTCTTAAAACATTTTACCAGCTCTACAACCATCAGCATAATCGTAAATACATTGATAAAAGGAATGATAATAAAAATATACCACCACAATGGTTTCTTAATGATTTTTAACCAGATATAAAAATTGTAGAATGGAATTAAAACTATCCATCCCTGATATCCGGCTTTTTCAAATAATTTCCATAACCCAATGATACTGAGTATAAAAAAAACAACGGTTAAAATTGCAAAAATGCTCATATTAGATATTATTAATTATTTCAATTTTGGTGACTTCTGTAAATTGTCGTAATCCTGGTTTAGTTATTTATTTAATACATATTATGTTATTAAAAAAACAATTATTACTCAATAACTTATTATATTATTAACTATTTTCTACAAAAGTCTTATAAAACGGTGATTGATAAAAATTTATTACTTTAAAAAATGTTAAAAGAGCAAATCTTTCATCTCGTAAATGCCTTTTTTACCTGCAATAAATTCGGCAGCCAGTATGGCACCCATGGCAAAACCAAAACGATTTTTAGCGGTATGCTTAATTTCAATCACATCATTTTCTGATTGATATGTAATAATGTGCGTTCCTGGAACATTTGATTCTCTTACAGATTTAATACCCAATGTATCTTCCTCTGAAGTCATTTCATTTTTCCAGGTTTTCTTCTTGCTGAAATTCGACATGATATCATTCGCAAGTGTAATGGCTGTTCCACTGGGAGCATCCAGTTTTTGCGCATGGTGAATTTCTTCTATAAACACTTCATATTCTCGATGTTTATTCATGAGATGTGCCAATTTTTTATTAATCTCAAAAAATATATTCACGCCGACACTATAATTGCTGGCATAGAATAAACATTGTTGCTTTTCTGAACACAAGTCTCTGATTGTGCTTAATTGCTCATACCAGCCTGTGGTTCCTACAACTATAGGTACGTTGGCTGCAAAAGATTTGAGAATATTATCCAAAACGGTAGCGGGTGTGCTGAATTCCAGTGCAACATCGGCCTTGAGGAAATCATAAATATGTTCATTCCAATCCTCAAAGGAATCGATTTTCATTAATATTTCGTGATTGCGTTCAAGGGCAATTTTTTCAATTTCTTTGCCCATTTTTCCATAACCCAATAAAGCTATCTTCATAAGTATTTTTTCAAAACCGGAGAGTTAGTTGAAATCCTGCTGTAGGAGGACTCCCAAAACGAATAGAATTATTATTTATCAATGGATCTATGCGTAACGTCAGATCATTGCCTACATCAAATGTAAATAAATGGGCATACACACTGGCATCAATAATATTAAAAATATAAACCAAACCTGCAACGATATATGTGAATTCGAGATTTCGCTGATAGTAATTTTTTAGCTGCAGAATAGTATTATCAGAATATAACAAATAGGATGTATTATAACTGGATGAATCTTTATTTATCCTGGCTACATATTCGTCTCTATATGTATGATACTTATCGGTATTAAACTTAAAAAAATAAGCCAGTGTTGCAATTCCTGCATAAAGCACAGGTACTTTCCAGTATTGACGGTTATAAACCTGTCCCATACCAGGTAAAACCATTGAATAAAGTGAGGCTTTGCGGGGAGAATGTAATTTCGTCCTGAGGCTGTCAGAAGCATTCTGAGCATAGGTAGTTTGAGCTGTTGTCAGCAAAGAAAAAATCACAAACAGTAAAAGCAAAACAATGGATTGCAATTTCTTTTTTGTAATTTTTATATTTGATATAAATACTTGGCTCTTAATCACTTTTACAAAAAGATATTATTTTAATAATTCCAGTATTCTTTCAAAATCTTTATCTGAAATAAATGGAATAACGATATTTCCACGTCCCCTATTGTTCCTCTTTATATCAATTTTTGAAGAAAAGCGATTCGACAATGATTTTTTGGCATTATGATAAGTTTCAGGAAGGCTTTTGGTTATCTTCTTTTGTTTTTTTTCTTCAGGATTATTGATCATACGAACCATTTTTTCGACTTCTCTGACTGACAGTCCTTTTTCAACGATCTGCTTTGTAATGCTTAATTGTTGATCGATATTATCCAGTGTAATTAAAGCACGTGCATGTCCCATGCTTATTTTATCATCATGTATATCTAGCTGAATTTCAGCAGGCAGCTTGAGAAGTCGTAAATAATTGGTAATCGTTGTACGGTTCTTACCTACTTTTTCACTCATCTGCTCCTGTGTAAGTTTACATTCATCAATCAATGCCTGATAAGATAGCGCAACTTCAATTGCATTCAGGTTTTCACGCTGGATATTTTCAACCAATGCCATCTCCAGCATCTGAGAGTCTGTAGCGATGCGTATATATGCAGGAATTTCTTCAAGGCCTACTATTTTAGATGCTCTTAGTCTTCTTTCTCCCGATATAAGCTGATATTTATCGTGTCCGATTTTTCTAACGGTTATAGGCTGAATAATGCCCTGGTGACGGATAGAAGCAGCAAGTTCATTTAATGCCTGCTCTTCAAATTCGGTACGTGGCTGAAAAGGATTGGCATCTATTGAATCAACAGAAATACTTGCGATAGAACCAACAACAGTACTGGCATTGTCATTTAAATCCATAGCTTCATTTTCGGGTATTGCTAATAAGGCGCTAAGTCCTCTTCCAAGTGCTTGTTTTTTGGCATTCATATTAAATCACTATTTTTTGTCCTGTTGTATATTTTTTGATAAATCATTTTTAAGTAAAATTTCACGGGCCAGATTTAAATAATTTACTGAACCTGAACAATTTGCATCATGCATAATAATAGTTTCCCCAAAACTGGGAGCTTCCCCTAATTTTGTATTTCTATAAATAAGGGTATCAAATACCATGTGTTGGAAATGGGATCTTACATCTTCTACAACTTGCTTTGCTAATCTGAGTCTTGAATCAAACATGGTGAGTAAAATACCTTCAATTTCCAATCCGGGATTTAACCGTGTCTGGACTATTCTGATCGTATTTAATAATTTACCCAAACCTTCCAGTGCAAAATATTCACATTGAACAGGTATAATAACTGAATCAGCAGCAGTGAGAGAATTAACGGTAACCAGTCCTAAAGAAGGTGAACAATCAATCACAATATAATCGTATTCATCTTTAATTTTTTCAATTACTTTTCGCATCATTTTTTCGCGATTGGGCAAATTGATCATCTCTATTTCAGCACCCACTAGATCAATATGTGCAGGAATCAAATCAAGGTTTGGTGTTGATGTTTTTAATACGATACTATGTGGATCAATATCATCAATAATACATTCATAAATACTTGTTTTAATCGTTTGAGGATCGAAACCAACGCCAGAAGTAGCATTTGCCTGAGGATCCGCATCAATTAACAATGTCTTTTTCTCAAGCACTGCCAAACTGGCTCCCAGGTTAATGGCCGATGTAGTTTTACCAACTCCACCCTTTTGGTTTGCAATAGCAATTACTTTTCCCATTTTAGTTTTAGTCTGATAATGATATGTTTATGTATTAGATGTTGTAATTTTTAAATATAAAATTAAGCTTACAAAAGTAAGCTTAATAATTAAAAATAAGAACAAAAAGTTTATAACAAAAAAGCTGCCCAATAGAACAGCTTTATTATCAAAAAGTTGAATTTAATTTAATCTTTATTTGTATCTAAATTATCGAAATCTAAATCAGTAAATTCGGATTTATATGTTTCTTCAGCTTCTTCAACTGGTTTTTCTCCTGTTTCAATAAAATGAGTTACTCCATTTAATCCATTGATAAACTTCTCAAAATCTTCTTTGTACAAAAAGATTTTATGTTTTTCAAAATAAAATCTACCTTGTTCATTATCAAATCGTTTCTTGCTTTCTGTAATCGTCAGGTATTGTTCACCTGAGCGGGTTTCCTTCACATCAAAAAAATATGTTCTTTTGCCTGCTCTTACTGCTTTTGAGAAAATTTCTTCTCTTTCTTTATTTTCAAAATCTTCCATATTCGCTCTAGAATTTTATTAAATTAACGTCGCAAATGTAGTAATTTATTTGAAATACATAGTAAAATTAATGTATTTGTTTTTTTTTATTATATTTATCTGGCAAGGATTGCGGGTTTATTTATAAATCATCTTTGTAAATTGTTGCATTTTACCTTTTTTGCCAAAAACAATCATTTCATCATCAGATATCTGACTGCTTAATTTTGGTCGTATCAAAATATCAGAACGTTTCATTTTGTACAATGCTTCTTTTTTAAATTGACCCTCGCCATCCATTGCTACCATTACAACAATTGATTCTCTGTTTGGATTATAATTCTTCAGTTTACCATCCCCTGTATTGCTTAAGTTTTTTGGATTATCATTAAAAATAAAAAACAATTTATCACCAAACACTGACATGGCATAAGATGAATAAGTACCTCCATCATTCACAGATTCTTGTTCTTTTGGTATTTTTTTAGCCCATTCTATCTGACCCTCAGGATTAATATTGATTACTATAATATCGTTGTAATTGTAATGATAGGAAGTAGTAGTACCATATTGAGTTGTATAGGTATAAATTTCCACATAGAATTGCTCTCCAACCAAAATGGCACCTCCGTCATCTCTAAGTATAATATTATCTAAATCATATTCAAATAACTCAACATCTTTCCCTTTTTCTTCTTTCTTTTTTGCCTTATTCGCTTCTCTTTCTGTCATATTTTGAGTAATGAATTTCAAATCAAATTCCTTGAAGCTTTTACTTATAATTTCTCCGTTAACTCCGCTGACAGTAAGAAAATAGCTACCATTGATACTAAATGTACCGACATTGGAATAAAAACCTCCACAAACTATATCGTTTTTATCATTAATAGCAATTTGCATATCTGTAATAAATTTCCCTGACAATTCTATCGGATATTCCTGATAGGTTTCGCCTTTGTCTTTATAACAGATTAGTTGATATTTATAATTTGGTTTTCCTTTTCTTTTTGCAAGTTTTTTTTCTTTAAAAACGATTCCTAAAATATAAGCATTCCCATCATTGTCAACTCTATATCTTTCATCTTCAAACAATTCTTCCATATATGGAAAGGTTGCTTTTTTTTCCCAAAGCAAACCTAATTCTTTGTCCAGGACTATTAAAGCGATTTTTTCCTTTTCTTTCTTTTTCGCTGGTAAAAGATAATGAATCATCAGTTTTGTCTGGTCTTTTGAAATATTATATTCAAAATCACCAAAAGAACCACTTCCCTTTTCAGCATAATTTATTTCTGCAATTCGTCTAGCATCGTTATTAGGCCTTAAGGTTTTTTTATTTATTGTTTGGGCATATAAGGTAACCTTATCTGTTTTTTTGTTTTCAAAAGAAGAAAATACATACAAAGTATTGTTCATGTGCACAATAAATTCATAATCCCTTTCTTCACCATTTTTATCTTCGATGATCAGTTCTTCCGATTTGGTTTGATTCATTTTGTTGTCGAAATGTTCTATAAAGCAGTCCTGACCGGAAGAGAAAGCACCACCACCTTCTGTTTTCATAACGTAAAGACCTGTTTCGTCGTATCCTAAAATACTCTCAAGATTGCTGCTTCTGGCTTCTTTAATTTCTTCGCCAAAAATAATGTCAACGCTTTTTGATTTGACCTGTGAAAAAACATGGTTTGTAAATACCAAAACAATAATGATGTAGAAAGAAATTTTTTTCATAGTAATTTTGAAAATTAGTTAATTAAATATAAATTTTAATATTTTTTCAAAAGTAAAAAGAAAATTGGAATAAACAATGCGAAAGCAGCTATGTTCAGAAAAAAGATTATTTTCCGGATAAG
>CAIUKU010000103.1 GCA_903899825.1 uncultured Bacteroidales bacterium
GCACCACAATTGCATACATTTATAAACTATTTCGATAATTAGCATTGTTATTATTTTTTTAAATCTGTTTATTAAAAAAAATATTTACTTTTGAAAAATAAACATTTCTGATTTAATATATTATTAGTATAGAAATTAACAAACTATAATAAAGTTTTATTTTACTGGTTAAGAATAATTTGAAATAAATTTAATAATTAAACATATGAAGAAAACACTTTTTACACTTGCTTTTGGATTGTTGTTTTTCATTAGCAATGCACAATCAATTGAGGATGCCCAAAGTAAAGCAGAAGAATTCGCAGGAAAATCAGGTACACTGATCCAAAAAGAATATATTGATATTGGGTCATTAAAAAAATGCACCATTCAGCTTGTCCATTTTAATGATTTATTCTCGAATACACAACATTCCGCCATTAAATTTGAATATGAAATTTCTACCGGAAGTATAACAGATTCAAAACCTTCTTATGTCGACATTGATGAAATTGATAATTTCATGAAATCTATAAAAATTATGCAGGAAAAAGTAATTTCAAATAAATCTAAAAATTATACTGAGTATTATTTTCATTGTCGTAGTGGTTTTGAAAGTGGATGTACAAATGAGGATGGTAACTGGAAAATTTACCTTATCCTGAAAAAATTAGATGGAGAACGTTATGTATGGATTACCATTGCAGATTTAGCATTACTATATACCTATTTAGAACAGGTAAAAGCTAAATTGTAGATTTCTGACCTTAAAAAAATAAAAAATGAATTCTAAAAATTTAATATTAGCTGCCTGGGAAAATAGAAACCTACTTACTGAAAATGAAACGCAGTTAGCAATAAGAGCAACTATTGAATTACTTGATAAAGGTGAATTACGAGTTGCTCAACCAACAGAAATTGGCTGGATAACAAATGAATGGGTCAAAAAAGCTGTAATATTATACTTTCCGATCCAAAAAATGCATACAACCGAAGTAGGTCCTTTTGAATTTCACGACAAAATTCCTTTAAAGAAAAATTACGAGGAGTTGGGTATCAGGGTAGTACCTCATGCTGTTGCCCGATATGGTTCATTTATTGATAGAGGTGTAATCCTGATGCCTTCTTACGTAAATATCGGAGCTTACATTGGGAGTGGTACCATGGTAGATACCTGGGCAACTGTTGGTAGTTGTGCTCAAATAGGTAAAAATGTACATTTAAGCGGAGGTGTTGGTATTGGTGGTGTATTAGAACCTGTTCAGGCTGCTCCCGTAATAATTGAAGATGATTGTTTTATTGGTTCTCGTTGTATAATTGTAGAAGGTGCTCATATTGAAAAAGAAGCGGTTTTGGGAGCAAATGTTGTAATAACCGGTTCAACAAAAATAATAGATGTGACAAAAAAAGAAGTAGTTGAATATAAAGGTTTTATACCCTCACGATCAGTTGTAATTCCTGGCTCTTATACAAAAAATTTCCCTGCTGGTGATTTTCAGGTACCTTGTGCATTAATAATTGGAGAACGAAAAGCTTCAACTGATTTAAAAACGTCTTTAAACAATGCTTTAAGAGATTATAATGTGGCATTCTGACTTTCTTTCAAACATTCCATTATTTTCTTTTTTAATTTCCAGCAGGTCATGTGTCTGATTTTTAATTTTTCAGATAAGTCTGCTATTGAAATACCTGGCAAACTACAAACCTCGTAAACCATTTTAAATGCATCATTGACAGGTATTTTACATCTATGAAACATGGTGTGAGCTGTTGCTGACTCATCATGCTTACATTTAGTACATCTTCTGGAAAATTTGGTTTTACCTGTACAGTAATTTTTATTACCACATTTTTTACAACTATAACCTTCTTTCCATTTTTCATTTGCTAAAAACTCAAGACATCCATTTTCTGTGGAAAATTGATTGTCAAAATCCTCAATTGCAATTTTTGAAAATTCAAATCTTATCATATAAAATTTACTCTTTTTGAACTTTTTGTTTTTATTTATGTTTACAAAGATAATAAAAAAAGTGATACTAAAGCGATATAATTTAAAAATTATTTCTATCTTTGCAAAAAAAAACAAAACCAATGAACAGAAAAAAAACAATATTTTCAATTTTAGCACTATCTTTCATTATACTAGTTAGTTGTAAAAATTCATCTAACAATAAGGAAGAAACAGTTAAACCTTCCAATAAATTCGATAATCAGGGGCAGGTAGTTCAAATGGGAAAAGCGAATTTTATTGACATTGTTATGGACTACGAAAAAAATCCTAATGCATGGATTTACAAAGGTGAAAAACCTTGTGTAGTAGATTTTTATGCCGATTGGTGCAGACCCTGTAAAATGGTGGCTCCTATTATGGAAGAGTTGGCAAAAGAATATGAAGGCAGAATTAATATCTATAAAGTAAATGTTGACAATGAGAAGGAATTATCTCAATTTTTCAGAATTGAAAGCATACCTGCAATATTATTCGTACCACAGAATGGGGAACCTTCAATGCAGGCTGGTGCCATGACCAAAGAACAATACAAACAAATATTTGATGATTTCCTGCTTAAGAAAAAAGCAGATACTACTCAGAATGCAAAATAGTTATAAACTGTTAAAAACAAATAAAGTCCGATGTGTAC
>CAIUKU010000104.1 GCA_903899825.1 uncultured Bacteroidales bacterium
ATAAGCCATGGTCATCGCGAATACAAATACTATTTATTTTAGTTTTAAACCAAACCACGTCCCCATTTATTGTTTTATTATTATTTCATTTAATGAAAAAATAAAAATAAAAAAACAGTAAATCTTTTAAATAAACAAGCTAGTTTTTTTTTAAATATTAATATCACTTGTTTATACAAACTTATCTATATTTTTGAAACCCTAAAGAACTTCAACATTAGGCTATATATTCCATTAGATTTTATTTTGATTGCTGTCAATTTGTTTATTTTTTATATTAGAAATATTATTCGTCATTTAAAGTATCTTGAAACCTGAACTGGAAAAGAAAAAATCAAGAAGAGAATTTTTGATTGCTTCATCAGCAATTACAAGTGGTTTAGTATTTGCTACTTTATTAAAACCATTTAAATCAATAGCTGATTCACAAACAACTGACACTTCTCTCAGCACCTCTAATTTAAGAGATGTTAAAAACCCATCAAAGAAAGCAGATGAAAAATGGTACGGATTTGGTTTTGATATTGATAAATGTATTGGTTGCGGTTCGTGCGCAAGTGCTTGTAAAACCGAAAATAATGTACCTACCGAACCTTTTTTCTTTAGAACATGGGTTGAGCAATATACCGAAAAAAATGACGGAACCCTAAATGTTCAATCCCCCAATGGAGGAATTGATGAACAAAAGCAAAGCGTACCTGATAAAGATATTTTTAAATCATATTTTGTTCCAAAAACATGTAATCATTGTTATAAATCACCTTGTGTACAGGTTTGTCCGGTTGGCGCTACTTTTGTCAGTCCTGACGGAGTAGTTTTAGTGGATGAGAAATATTGTATTGCGTGTGGATATTGTGTTCAGGCATGTCCTTATGGTTGTCGTTTTATTCACCCTGTTAAAGAAGTTGCAGATAAATGTACACTTTGTTATCATCGTTTACAACAAGGTTTATCTCCTGCTTGTGTTGATGTTTGTCCAACTGGTGCAAGAATACATGGTGATTTACATGATAAGAAAAGTGATTTGGTGAAATTTATTAAAGAACATAATTGCCATGTTCTAAAACCTCACCTTAATACAGGATCTAAGTTATTTTATAATTCATTAAGTTCGGAGGTAAGATAATATGGAAAATTTCGAACATTTATATAAAGCATTAACTCAAGTTGATGGTTTTATTTACCCTAATGAATTGGAACTTCGCTGGTCAATATTAATTGTACTTTACCCTTATATTACCGGACTTGTGGCAGGCGCATTTATACTTGCATCATTGAATCGTGTATTTAATGTTAAAGCTTTAAAGCCAACTTATGAAATTTCACTTTTAGCTGCATTTGCATTTCTTTGCGTAGCAACTATGCCACTAATCAATCATTTAGGACAACCTCAGAGGTTCTTTGAAATTATGATGACACCTCATCTTACTTCAGCAATGGCAATTTTTGGTTTTGTATACCTTTGGTATCTGATGGCTGTACTTTTATTAGAAATATGGTTCGATTACAGATCAGATTTCGTTATTTGGTCCAAAGAAAAAAAAGGTGTATTAAAATGGTTCTATAAAATACTTACCTTAGGTATTTATGATATTTCAGCTAAAGCCATAAAAACTGATATTAAACTGGGTTATATTATAACTGTTATAGGTATACCTTCCGCTTTTCTTTTACATGGTTATGTTGGGTTTATTTTTGGTTCTGTTAAAGCGAATCCATGGTGGGCTTCTGTTTTAATGCCTATCATTTTTCTTTTTTCTGCTATGGTATCAGGAATAGCCTTGGTTTTGTTTCTGTATATGATAATTTCCTACATCAGAAAACAAAAACTAGATATGCTTTGTCTGGATACTATTGGAAAATTACTTTTTTACATTCTTATTATAGATTTTACGCTTGAATCGCTGGATCAGATACATAGAATTTATGAAGCAGGAGAATCCTTTGATATTATTTCCTTGCTGATGACTAAACTATTTTTTACATTGACAATTATGCAAGTGATTGTCGGAACGTTTGTTCCTCTTGCAATTTTAGGTTTTTTTCAGTTTAAGAAACCGAATGAAAAAATTCGAAAATTTTTATATTTCATTATCAGTATTATGGTTTTGGTTGGCATTTTCTTTATGAGATGGAATGTAGTAATTGGTGGTCAACTGTTTTCTAAAAGCTTTTTAGGCTTTACTACATATAAAGTTGGATTAATAGGCAGAGAAGGCTTATTTATGGCCTTATTCTGGATAATAACCCCC
>CAIUKU010000105.1 GCA_903899825.1 uncultured Bacteroidales bacterium
AATGGGTAGGTTTGAATTGTATAGAAAAGCAGGGTTTTCATTAACTGATGTTGATTATGTATATTGCCCGATACCAAGTCCTTTTGCTAAGAGTTTATTGATAAAACTTGGAATACCCACAAGCAAATGTATACTTCCTGAAGCAGGAAAGGCATATCAGTTTGAAAGATTAATTGTTCCAAGCTTTCCCGGTTACAGACGTGTTTATCCTAAATGGCTGGTTGAATTTTTAAGGAATGAGTTTACTGAAAAGTCCTTAAAAAAATTCAGAAGACTCTATATTCCTCGCAATGCTTCCAGGAAAATATGTAACGAAAAAGAATTGATCCCGATTTTAGAAAAGTATGGTTTTGAAATTTTTGAGCCTAGTTTGCATATGAATACACCTTCCCGTTTTGCCGAAGCAGAAGTTGTGATTGGTGCTCATGGTGCTGCATTGGCTAATCTTGCATTTTGTCAACCCGGAACTAAAGTATTTGAACTAATGCCATCAGATCATGTATTTCCTCATTGGTATACATTGTCTGCTGCCGCTGATTTGAATTATAATTTAATTATCGGTAAAAGCGAAAAAGAAAGGCAGCTTCCAAAGTTTGGACCCAGTCCTTATGATTTTTTTATAGACCCTATTATATTTGAAAAAGCATTGACTGAACTTATAAATTAAAAAGATAAAAAGCTAATTATTTAATATTATGAAATACGCTAGTTTTATATATACTACATCTTCCAACCTTGGAGATCAGATACAAAGTTTAGCAATGGAACAGTTTCTCCCTTCTATTGATGCTAAATTTGACAGGGATTATTTAAGCGAAGTAACCAATAAAGAAAAACATTTACTCATTATGCAGGGCTGGTTTTCTCATTTCCCTGATAAATGTTTTCCTCCCTCAGACACTATCACTCCGGTTTTTTTTGGATTTCATATAACCGATTGGAATGAAAGTATTGAATATTTTTTAAAACCATTATCTGTTGATTATTTAAAACAGCATGAACCAATCGGATGCAGGGATAAAAAAACAATGGAGATGCTGATAGAAAAAGGAGTTGATGCATTTCACAGTAAATGTTTAACATTAACATTTCCAAAAAGGTTGAAGGAGCCTAAACAAGGGAAAGTTTTTGTTGTAGATGTTGAAAAAGAAATTTTACCTGAAATAATTTCAAGAAATGCTGTTTACATTTCACACATTGTAAATCCAATTTGGGGAGAAGAAATAAAAAGTTTAATGGCCATTAAATTATTAAATTTATATAGAGAGAATGCAAGTTTAGTAATAACAAAAAGATTACATTGTGCCTTACCTTGTATTGCAATGGGTATACCTGTAATATTTTTTGGAGATGCGAATGATTATAGAGTATCGATTATTAAGGATTTAGGTTTACCTATATATCCTTTACCTGATAAAAATAAAAAAAATATACCCAAAAATACTTCAAGATTTCCTTTTTTTCGTAATGTAGGGAAATATAATAAAAAAATAATCAATTCTTCCATTAATGATATAAATTGGAATCCATTAGCAATTGATTTTGAAAAAGAAAAAAGTATTATTATTGAAAAAGTTAAAGATAGAATAGAATCTGTCATAAACGATATTTAAAATTCA
>CAIUKU010000106.1 GCA_903899825.1 uncultured Bacteroidales bacterium
ATTCTAATTTTTTTTATAATTTTGCAAACTAAATTTTAAATAATATGGCAAAAAAACAAGACGGTACTGAAGGAAAAATCATTGCAGTAGAAGAAGCTTTAGGTAGAACTGAACAATTTATTGAAAAGAATCAAAAAATAATCATTATTGTTTTTGTAACATTGATGGCATTGGTATTAGGCTATTTTGGCGTGAAGCAATTTTACATCAAACCTCAGGAAACCAAAGCACATGCAGAAATGTTTTATGCAGAAAAATATTTTGAACTTGATTCACTTGACCTTGCATTAAATGGAGATGGTGAACATATTGGATTCCTCGATGTAATTGACAATTATGGAATTACAAAAGCATCAAATCTTGCAAAATATTATACAGGTATTATTTATCTTAAAAAAGGGAAATTTGATGAAGCTATCAGTTATTTAAAAGATTTTAAGGGAGATGACGAAATAGTTGGATCAATAGCAACAGCTGCAATTGGTGATGCATATATGGAAATGAATAATTTAGATAAAGCATTGGAAAATTATCTGAAAGCCGCTGATCAAAATATTAATAATTTTTCTTCTCCACAATGTTTGATGAAAGCAGGTTTTGTATATGAAGAAAAAGGTGACTGGGGAAATGCCTTAAAAACTTACGAAAGAATTAAAAAGGAATTTTTCAAATCTCAGGAAAGCAGAGAAATTGACAAATACATTGCAAAAGCAAAAGGGATGTTAAATCAATAATTAACAATATTTATCCTAAACAAAGGGCAATTTGCAAACTCAAGCAAATTGCCCTTTGTTTTAAAAAACAAACTTATGGCAACAAATCTAAAAAATTTATCTTCTTATGATATAAATAATATACCAAATGCAAAAGACATGATATTTGGTATTGTTGTGTCTGAATGGAATGATCAGGTAACAGCATCTCTTTGCAAAGGAGCCATTGATTGCTTAATTGAAAACGGGGCGCAAATGGAGAATATTAGCATTAAACATGTTCCCGGTAGTTTTGAACTCGTGCTGGGTGCACAATTATTACTCGAAAATACGGATGCTGATGCTATATTATGCTTAGGATGTGTTATTCAGGGAGAAACACGGCATTTCGATTTTATATGTAATGCAGTTGCCGATGGAATTATGAAATTGAATACTGACTATAATACTCCTGTAATTTTCGGTGTATTAACGACAAATACAATTGAACAAGCTTTGGACCGTTCAGGAGGAAAACATGGTAATAAAGGCACAGAAGCAGCCATAACAGCTATAAAAATGATAGCGCTTCAGCAAGACATTGAAGTTAATTATTAATTCTAACACAGCATATGAATTACAATCAATCTATTGTTTTTTTTGGAACACCAGAATTTGCTGTGGCTTCATTGGATGCTTTGGTTAATCATCATTTTTTTATCAAAGCGGTTGTTACCACTCCGGATAAACCAAGTGGGAGGGGAAAAAAAATCACTGCTTCTCCATTGAAAATAAAGGCAATGGCTTATAATTTGAAAGTCCTTCAACCCGAAAATCTTTCGGATGATGAATTTTTGCAATCTTTACAAGAGTTGAATGCTGACTTATTTATAGTGGTGGCTTTCAGAAAACTCCCAATAAAAGTATGGCAAATGCCAGCTTTAGGCACATTTAATTTACATGCATCCCTCCTGCCTGATTATCGTGGAGCTGCTCCTATTAATTGGGCTTTAATAAACGGTGAAACAGAAACAGGTGTCACTACTTTTTTCTTAAACGAAAATATTGATGAAGGTAAAATTATTTATTCAGAAAAAATCAGTATTAATCCGGAAGAAACATTCGGTGATTTATATAATAAAATGAAAACAATAGGTTCTCTATTACTTATAAAAACAGTTGAAACTATATTTTTGAATAAAGTGAAACCTATTGATCAAAAACAAATAAATGTCAATCCTGCTTCACTGCATAAAGCACCTAAAATTCAAAAGGCTGATTGTAAAATAGTATGGGAAAACAAAAGTGTTGATATTATAAATAAAATAAGAGGATTAAGCCCCTTACCTGCTGCGAATACTATACTTATTTCTGAAAATAATGTAGAATATTATCTAAGAGTATTTAAAGCAAAAGCCGAAATATCTGAACACAATGAGCGTTCAGGCAAAATATTTACAGATCATAAAACTTTTCTAAAAATATCTTCTCTGGACGGATATATATATTTAACAGAAATTCAAATGGCCGGAAAAAATAAAATAGCTGTATCTGAATTTTTAAGGGGCTATGCCATTAATAATAATTGGAAAGCCCTTTGATAGGGCGTTTTTTTATAAAAAAAAGGCTGAAACAGCTTGTTTTTGGGTATAAATCAAAAAAGTTATTAACAAAACGCCTATTTTATTAACAATTTAGCATTTTTATTATCAAAACACTTGACTTTCGTAATTCTATGCTTATATTTGTGGTGTTAATATATTTATTAATCATAAAAATCATTTAAAAAATGAACAAAGCAGAATTAATTGACGCAATGGCAGCTGAGGCAAAATTGACCAAAGTTGACATCAAAAAAGCATTAGACGCTTTCATTAGTGC
>CAIUKU010000107.1 GCA_903899825.1 uncultured Bacteroidales bacterium
CTATACAAGCAATGAAAATATTAAAATTATTATTAAAAATGACGGTTGTTTAACTGAACGAAACAGTGATACCCTTCCCCAAAATTGTAAAACCAAAACAATTATTAATATTTTAGGAAAAGACGAAAGTGGATTGATAAAAGATAAGGAAAAGCAGAAGGATCGTTTCATGAAAATTGTTGATCAGATGGTAATGGAATATTCTATAAGAAACACCACTATAAATCAAAGGGTTAACAAAGAAGAACTTAACAAGCTTCTTCGTCAGGAATTGAATAAAAAGAATATAAATTTACCATTCGAATTCATGGTTGTAAGCAATTTTAAAAAGGAGAATGACAGCTTAATTAGCGAAGATTTTGGGAAAATAAAAATGGATGAAACCTATAAGGTTAATTTATTCCCCAATGATATTATCAATAAACCTGATTTTTTGAAGCTTCGTTTCAATGGGAGAACTAATTATATATTAGGAAGCATATGGCTGGTATTAATTGCTTCATTTTTGTTTAGTTTTGTAATTTTGGCCACGTTTATTTATACATTATTTTACATTATCAAACAAAAAAAACTTTCTGATATCAAAACGGATTTCATCAACAATATGACCCATGAGTTTAAAACACCCATTGCTACCATTTCACTGGCTTCTGATGCCATTGTCAATGAAAAGGTCATTAATAATAAAACCCAGATTGAAGATTTTATCCGTATCATTAAAGAAGAAAATCAACGCATGAATACCCATGTGGAACATGTTTTACAAATGGCTTTGCTTGAAAAAAAAGAATTTAACCTGAAACCAGAAAAAGTTGATTTACATGCTTTGCTTATGGATGCAGTATCAAAAATAAAACTTCAGTTGGATAATCGGCAGGGAATGATATCAACAGATTTTACTGAACAGAGAATTATACTGTATGCTGATAGCAATCATTTGCTGAATATTTTTATAAATCTTCTTGAAAATGCTATAAAATATACCATATTACCACCGAAAATTATCATAAAAACTTATATTTCCCAGCAAAAGGCCTGTATTTCTTTTACCGATAACGGCATTGGTATGTCTAAAGAAGATATATCGAAAATATTTGATAAGTTTTACCGTGTAGCCAAAGGAAATATACACAATGTAAAAGGATTCGGACTGGGATTGAGCTATGTAAAAGCCATGGTAATGGCACATAATGGTAGTGTAAAGGTAAAAAGTGAATTGGGAAAAGGCAGTTGCTTTGAAGTAATTTTGCCATTAACAAACACAAAAGAATTGCCATGTTAATAAAAGAAAGAATTTTACTGGTTGAAGATGATGTCAATTTTGGTTCAGTACTGAAGTCATATCTGCAACTGAATGATTACGAAGTGGTATTGAAGGCCGATGGCAATCAGGGTTTATCGGCATTTATTAAGGAAAGTTTCAGCCTTTGTATTCTGGATGTAATGTTGCCTTATATGGACGGTTTTGAACTGGCTAAAGAAATTAGCCGTATCAGTCCGGATGTTCCATTTGTATTCCTTACTTCAAAAGTACTCAAAGAAGATATTTTGCAGGGTTATCAATTGGGTGCCTATGATTATATAACCAAACCTTTCGATACTGAAATCTTTTTATTTAAGATCAAAGCCATTTTCAAAGCCCAACATCATTTTGAAAATACAAAGTCAGAGGAACAGCAAGACTTCAGCATAGGCAGGTATTTGTTCAAATACAAACTTAGAGAAGTAAACGATGGAGAAAGAATTTGCAAATTAAGCCCTAAGGAGGCAGAATTATTGCATCTGCTTTTTCTGCACCGCGAAAATTTTTTACCCCGCGATCTGGCACTTAAAACCATTTGGGGCGATGATAATTATTTTACCACCCGTAGCATGGATGTGTATATTACCAAACTCCGTAAATTATTCAAAGATGATGACAGTATCGAAATCATGAATATTCATGGCAATGGCTTCCGCTTGCTTGAACGAAAATAGCATAGCTTTTAATCTGTAAATTGGGTAATCAGCGTTTTGATGCTGAACATTCATAAATTGAAGTAAAGATTCGATAAGGTTTATAATGATACAGTTGAAAATAACTTATATATAAACCCTTTTATCATGTTTGGCAAAGGTAGCAGTGCAATAACCATTTCAAATCATAAAATCTACTTTGTAAAGCAGAAGTAGCCAGGTATAATTCCTGCACGTAGAGAGTCAATTACACTACCATTACGAGTAAAGCGGTACACATAGCCATTCTGGTTGTAATCAATGGCATCGGAAATATATAATTCGCTGTTGGGAGCATAAATCTCCATGCTGTAAAACAGGCGATTTTTCTTATATATTAATGGCACTGCAGGCAATTGATTGTCGTTAATGCACATACAGAAAATATGATTATTGATAAACCATAAACTATCCCTGCTTTGATTTGTACAAAGGCTGACCGGTGACAGGTATTTGCTGGCAAACAGTATTTTCTTTTCAACTTGCAGGCTGGTGGTATTTACACAATTGAGTTCAGGAATTTCCTCATTGTTATAACCTCCACTGCTCAAAACCCAAAGGCGGTTTTGCTTGTCGAGCACCATGCTGTTGGGTTCTTTACCTACTTTTACAGAATCTATCAGCATATCCAAATCGCAATCAATCACCTGTACCGTATTATTGGGTGCTTTCACATAATATTCCGACCAGTTACACACAAATACTTTGTTATTGTATTTCAGCATTCTGTCTGTGGACTTTCCGCAATAAATCTGTTTTGTTATGGTATTGGTTTGCAAATCTAACACTGAAATATAATTGCTTCTAAGGTCGCTGACATAAGCTTTTGTATTATTAATGGGAAGAATAAACCTTGGTGATGTAAAACCGCTAATGGTTTTTACCGATTTAAAATTATCTGGATTTACTACTTCTATTTTACCAGAATTATTCACCAGAATATATACCAAACCATTGATTATTTCTATGGAAACAGGGACATCACCTATTGGTCGTTTATTGACAGCATCAAAAATTCCGTTGTATATTTTATTGGTATAGAAATTATAAAAAGAAACGGAACCATTGCCATTGGAATAATTGCCTTCGTTAACGATAAACACACCCTTACCGAAAATGTAATTGGTATTTTCTGTATTCACTTCCCCGAACTCCTTGTCCTTGCTGCATGAAAGCAAAAGCAACACTAACATGATAATATGGATGTTTCTTAGCTTCATTTCTTTGTAAAATTATATTTAAGTCTGATTTCCATATTTCTGCCGGGCATCGGCTGCCATGCGATTGTCTGATAATCTATATCAAAAAGATTGTTTACATTCAGTTGTACTGAAAAACTATGTATTTTTACAGGGAATTGCATTCCCAGACTAAAATCAGCCAGTTGATAAGCCGGCATATACCGGGTATTGGATGTATTGGTAAATCGCTTACCGGCAAGATGATTTGAAAAAGCAATAAAATAATGTTTCCATTCAGCTCTTAAACCGGCATTATACGAATGCATTGGAGTATATAATAATTGCTTATTTGTAGTTTCATCATTCTGATTGATGGGTTTCAGATTTAGAGCTGAAGTATATGCATAAGTGGCATTAAATCTGAATATTACGTTTTTTAACTGATAAACAATTTTCGCATTCCATTCAACACCCTGAGAAGTAACTTCCTTTAGATTAAGCGGAGTCCAGTACCTGAAAACCGGATCGGGCTGCCATAAAATCCAGTCGGTAATATGGGTATAAAAATAGGTCATTTCTGTATTCAGACTAAAATGTCTTTTCATTTTCAATTCATAGGTCACACCTCCTTCAGTAGAAAAACCATCTTCGGGTTTCAGTTCTGGATTTCCACCCGGTGACCAATATAAATCGTTGAGTGAAGGCAGGTGATAATTCTTTGAGATGTGAGCTTTTAAGGTAAGCGAATTATTTTTCAGTAAATGATAATCAATACCCAATGAAGGTAAAAAAGGCTGAAATACATTATCAGTAATTTCTTTACGAACCACAGCATTTACAGCTAATCGGGATGTAATTTCAGAAGTTGTTCCAACAAAAACGGATAATTGGTTTCGGGTTTTAATCCCTAAATAGTTATTGGAATTAACCAAAAAATAGTCATTTGTAATTCCTGCATTGATAGTGGTTTTTTCAGAAACAGCATAGCGGTATTTCAAATTGCCAGCAATAGTCTGGCTGTGGTTATCAGAATTAATAAAGGCAACTTTATTTGTATAATTCAGAATATCATATATATATGCCATACTTGCTTCCAGCTTTCCTTTGCCTTTGTAATGTTTCCAATTAGTAATTCCACGGAAAAGCGAATTTTTTTGTTGCTCGTTTTTATCTATTGGTAAAACTACAATTGGTTGCGGAATATCTCTGTCATTTTGCTGAAACCAAAGTTTTAAACCCAGTTCATCACCCGGCTTGGTCTGAAAATAAAGTTCCTGTAATAATCCATATTGCAGATAATCAGCATCTTTTCTGATTTCCAATGGAGCCTCACTTCCGGCCGCATTGTTTTTAAAAGAAAAATCGTTGGCAACAGTCAGATACATTAAACGGCTGCGACTGCTGAATTTTCCGCTTCTAAAACCAACATCCAGGTATGAACCATAAGCAGAAAAACTTCCAATTTGCTGCATATAGCTTATTTTCAACTTATCCGGACTGCTTTTATTTTCAATATTAATACTACCACCCAATCCGCCACTGTTATTTATCAGCGAACTACCTCCAAACATCAGTTTAATATCATCCATAAAGAAAACGGGTAACATTGAAAAGTCCAACTGACTGAACATAGGAGAATTGATAGCAACATCATTCCACAATACAGGTGTATGTGATGCAGAGGTTCCCCTGAATGAAGCTGTTGACAATCCCCCCTGACCGTAAGTCTTCATAAAAACAGAAGTATGAGCCGATAATAAATCAGATAATGATGCTCCAATCTGTTTTTGAAGAACTAAAGAATCTATTTTACTGGTTTTTAATCCCTGAAGAGGATTTAATCGTTTTTCGTAAACGGTAATACCTTCTATCATCAGAGTATCTATTAATTTTTGGCAATATACTCCTTCAATCAACAGAACTAACTGAAGATTAAGCAGTATAAATCCATAAATTAAACGATGCTTCATATTGTAACACTATTTATAAGGATGCTGCAGATTTTACACAATTTAAAAGCCGTTTTTATCGGTGTTTCCTTTTGGAATCAGTGTCATCCGCGTTCCGATTTCTTTAATTGATTATTTCAATTACATCATTCCCTCGTTTTTCCATTTTCTTTTCCAGACTCAGGCTGATATTTACACCTGCTCTGAACCATCTGCCAGGCATTTGAATATTTCCGATATCCTGATACTTTTTATCGAAAACATTGGCTGCTTCTAAGAAACAGCTCCAGTTATCACCCATATAAGTCAGACGGCTATCGACCGTAATATATTTAGGATATGTAGTTTCTTTATTGTTCGTAATATTAGTATACGTTCCCATTCTTTCCTGATAACACATTGCCCAATCAGCTTTTAATCGCTTGTAAATACGATGTTCGAGGCTGGCTGTAAATTTATGCTTCAGATAATCGAGGGCATAATAGGAAATAAAATTTTCGCTATTTTTCTCCATATCTAAAAAGCTATACGACAGATTAATATTTTTTATAATAAAACGCTGATAAATCATTCTTTCCATACTAATCTTAACAGAAAAATCAAAGCCATTGGTGATTATATTGGTTAGATTACGGCTTTCCCATTTCGTAGAATCAGGTAATCTCACCCAGTCGATCAGATTATTACCGTCTCTCCGGAATACATCAATATGGGCATTTACAGCTTTGGAATTAAACTTAATGCCTGTTTCGTAGGAAACAGCTTCTTCCGGTTTGAGATTAATATTTCCTTTATTGCTAGGACCAACATAGTATAAATCAGTAAAAGTTGGCATTCGCATAGATTGATTAATCGATGCAAACCATTTCCAGCTTCCTGTTATGTCGTAACTTACATCCACTCCTGCATTTACTTTGCTATCAAAATCAGAATTCCAGTTCAAAAACATTCCTCCGGATATATTAAAATGTCTATAGCTATATGATTGTTCTCCATATAAACCTATATTTTCCCGATGATGTGTTTTTGTAAAAACGCCTAAAGCTTCACCAGGAACATCTATAGTCTCTGACATGGATTCACCCAAAACATTGCTCAGAATATTTTCGGAACGAAACTCTGCACCAAAGGCCGTTTTCCCGATACAGCTATTAAAATTTAGTTTTGCTTCGGCACCATATGTTTGTGTAAGATGGTAATTATGTGTTTTGTACCAGCTTGGTGGATTATCCCTGAACAATTCAAACCTGTCCTGATGGCGACGGTAGTAAATATTGGTAGTAAGATTATATAAGTACAGATTTTTATAAGTTGCATTGGCAAAGAATACCTTGGTTTCCTCAAATTGGTTGGGATATTTGGCAGAATAGAAACTATTGGCACCAAACTGTTTGATATTGTAGCCGGTTTGTAATCCGATGCTTCCATTTTTCAACTGTAAATTATTCTGATAAAACAAATTGGCAATATCAAAATCGGTATTGTTAATATATCCGTCAGATGCTTTTTTACCAACAGAAAAATAATGTAGCATTTTCCGATTAGCAAGTGATAGAGATGCATTTGATGCATACAATTGATTTTCACCAATTATCGATGTCAATTTCAATCGGTTTTCTTTTTTGCTTGCAGTTATTATATTGATAGCTCCGGTAAAAGCATTTGTACCATAAACTCTGGCAGCAGGACCTTCTAAAATTTCAATTCTGTCAATATCCTGCAAATCAATAGGTAAATTCAGATTATGATGTCCGGTTTGAGGATCGTTCATCTTTACACCATTCAGCAAAATAAGGCATTGTTCAAAAGAACCGCCACGGATGCTTACATCTGCCTGAACACCATATCCTCCGCGCTGACGAACATCAACATTCAGTGCATATTCAAGTAATTCCTGTAAACTTTGAACCGGTGCTTTTTCAATTTCAGTTTTTGTAATAATTTGAATTATTCTTGAAGTTTCTGTATATAATCCTGGAATATGAGTACTTAAAACCTCTGTTTCGTTTAGTAGAATGGTGTCTTTTTGAGCTAAAACGTTTGCATCAAAAAAATAGATAAAAATGAAGAATATTATAGATATAGATTGTAAATGGCTGGAATGCATTTTTATATGTTATTTTTTTAAAAATTTCAGGGTTGTTACTAAACTGTTTTCATCTTTTAAAATTAAAAAGTATATGCCTTTTGATAAATTTTTGATATCTATTTTTGTATAAGAATTTATATCAAATACAGATAAAACTTCTCCCAGGCAATTTAATAATTGAGCTTTATTGTTGAAAAGAGAATTTGTTTGAATGTTCAAGTAATCATTTGCAGGAATAGGATAAATGGAAATACCATTGGAAATGATATTTTCAGGATTAATTCCTGTGTTTTGTGTATTGTGAATTACACCTACAGCATCTAAATCAAATCCAGCTGTCCAGAAAGGAGTAGGGAAGGGGTCGTTGATGATATGTCCTTGGGAATCAAAATTAATAAAAGGTTCAGCAATTGATCCAATAACATCAAGGATTCTTATTTGTGTAATATGATTAATATTAACACCAGAGCTGTCTTGCAAATCGCTTAGATCGAAAGGCGTTCCATAGGAAACTTTATATTTCCCAGCTAAATTATGAATTTTTGTTGGATCCAATATTCCAAAACTTTGAATTTGAGTATCTGATTGTGTAAGTGAAACGGATGGGAATCTTACAAAATGAGTTCCATCGGAACTCACTTCCACATAGGCTAATTCAAGAAAAAAATCATCAAAAGAATTTTCAAATACAGCAAAATCAAAACCAGTTCCATTAACAATAGGATTTGTAAATGTAAGAATAGCAGTGCCATTGTCTCCTAGACTTACTATATTATTGTCTGCAATTCCGTTTGCAGCATTCTCATTACCGAAAGATGCTTTATTGGTTCCCGGGTAGGCAGGATCTTCAAAACTTGTGTCGCTGATATTTACATAACCTCTTGAAATACTACATGCAACTGCCCAATCTATAAAAACAGAAGCGTCTTTATAAATGGCAGTTGATCCAGTTTGTCCAGCGGCAGGTGGATATTGAGCAAATACCTTAATGAGCAGTAAACTAAAAATAAAAAGGAAGCTGAACTTCTTCATAAGTTTATTTTTTTATTATTTTTTGAAAATGATAGAAATCACTTCCTGTTAGTTTTATAAAGTAAATGCCTGCAGTTAAATCAGATAAATTAATTATATTTTTCTGATTTACAATGTCTTTTTTTCTAATTTCTTTTCCAGATAAATCATAAATCTGAAACCTTAAGATTTCATCGTTGGAATATGCTTGAAGCTGTATAGTTTCTGTAAAAGGATTAGGATAAATGTTTATTTGCTTATTACTTTTGTTTATTTCATTTACAGTGAGATTTGGATTAACACCATTGAAATCATCCATACAAAAATAGGCAGGTGTATTCATACCATAAGCACCATTATCGGAAGATGTCAATCCGAAACTAAGACTGTCTACATCCCCAAGAACAGTTAAATCAACCCATTTCCAGGTTTTTAGAATATAATCCAGTGCATTATTGGTAAAACGGAAATCAGCAAGGAAGCAATCAACAGTATCCGTTATTCCTCCGTTTCTATAACCTTTAATTTGTAGCTTCAACCAATCAGCATCATTGCCTGATATGCCTCCGAACTTTTTAGCCAACGTTCCATCACCGTTCAACATTGAAAAATATGCATACGTAGCATTGGTAAAATAAAAACCTCTGATCAATTGAGGAGTGGTAAACCGAATGGTATTAGGATGCATCTTATAATTATTCATAAAATCGTAGTTAACATAAGAAACTGCATAATTTGCTGAATTTAATGCTCCTTTTCCGGTAATTGCCGAAAATTGATTGGTATAACCAGTAGTTAAGGTATCTGTCATATTTGAATAAGCGAATCCATACCATGCATACATTCCTCCACCAAAACTGGTGTAATTGTTTTCAAAAAAGAAAGAAGCATTATTGAAACCCCCACTATTGTCATTCCCATTCCAGTAAGAATTTGTTGATAGGTTAAGGTCTTCATAATTTGCAATGTTTTGGGAAACTGCATTTTGAAATAAGGAAAGAATCAAAAGTATTATCCAGAATTGTAAATAGAATTTATTTTTCATTATCCGTGTATTAAGGTTATAAAAAAACTTCAACACCTTCGGTAATTTTAGACTGAAAAAAACAGGAGAGCCTATTTTGTTCATTCTCTGCTTTTTACCCGAAAGCTTTGAACTATAGATACAGAATAGGCAGGTCTTCTGACTTACTCTTCTTTCAAACGCCTTCCCATCCTCAGTATGCGGGACAGTGGCAAGATTGTTGAAAGAACCAAAGAGCTTACAGCAGCGGGAACTGTGCGGGATTTTCACCCGTTTCCCTTTTCATTCCATTATGGAAACCTATGCTGTTGCAAAAGTAGAAATATTATTTAATTTTGATGTTGTTTTAAGCGAAAAGTTTTAAATTGAAAAGGAGAAATGATTCTTAACAAAAAAAATGGTATTAAATTCCATTTATCAGCAGATAGCTTCTTCTTTCCATTTTCCGTTGTCAAATACCATTACTGTTTGGAATCCAATTTCTTTAAGAATAGCTGCTGTTTCATAAAAATACAAGTTTAATTCTTCCGGTTTATGAGCATCAGCACTAATGGTTACAGGTATTTTTTGTTGAAATAATTCTTTTAAAACCGGAATACCCGGGAATAATTCTTCAGAACGTTTCTTATACAATCCTCTGGTATTTACTTCAACTATAGAACCTTGTTCTTTGATAATTGTAATTGTTTCACTTACAAGATCTTTATACCATTTTTCATACTGTGTGAAAAAACGGTTTTTGTTATTCATTTTAATTTTATCAAGATGCCCGATCATATCAGGATTTTGTGAAGTTATCATTTGATTGATCTGATGATAATATGCTTTAACTGCAAGCCTGATATCACCATTAAAAATTTGCTGTAAGCCATTGTCATAATGAGCAATATTTCCACCATCTATAAACCAGAGTTGCTTATTTTCAGGATGAATTACCAGATGTACAGATCCAATCGTGTAATCCAACAAACATAGTTTGCTAAAATCATTAAAATCTTTGGTAATACCTGGAATATAATCTATTTCCAATGCTAAATGAATATGAATTTGATCTTTGTATTTCTCACCTAATTTGCGGATGGCATCACAATAATCTAATAAATTTTCCTCTTTGATGGCAAATCCGTTTTCAAGTGGGATGGGAGCATGCCCTGAAAAGCCCAGTGAATGATAATCCAGTTCTATTGCTTTTTTTACATAAGCTTCGGGTTCTGAGTTACCATCGCAGTAGCTGGTATGTGTATGGAAATTAAATAAGTTCATAAAGTTTGTAAAGTTCATAAAGTTTATAAAGTAGCCAGAAGACTGAAGTGTGGAGTATCGTAATTTGTAATTAAAAATCCTCAGTATTATCCACAATTTTGTATAGTTTATCTTGCCTCCTAACAATATCTTTTACCGGTATAGAACAGCTGATACCTTTGATTGCTTCGTTTACAGGATTTAATTCGACACGGATTTCACTGACAATATCTTCATAGACACCGGTAGTAGGACCTGTAATGTGTATTTCGTCGCCCAATAATAATGAATGAGTTTCAATTTTAACTTCAGCTACCTTTAGGTTGGCAAAATAATTCGTAATCTTACCCACATAAATTTTCTTTTTAGTTGCCTGCGAACCATGGCTTTTGGTCCATTCGCCCATTTTTCTTCCTAAATAATAACCATCCCAGAACCCACGGTTGTAAACAGAAGATAGCTTTGCAGTCCAACGTTTAATATTTTCTTCGGTGTAAGTACCATCGAAAAAAGCGTCTGCAGCTTCCCGGTAGCATTGAGTTACGGTTTTTACATATTCAGGGGATCTTCCCCGGCCTTCAATTTTCAACACTTTTACGCCTGCTTTAATGATTTTATCTAAAAACCCTATGGTATTTAAATCTTTAGGCGACATAATGTATTCATTGTCAATTTCTAATTCAATACCTCCGTCTTTATCCGTAACATGGTAAGGACGACGGCAAAGTTGAAGGCAAGCTCCGCGATTGGCCGAAGCATTCAAATTATCCAGACTTAAATAACATTTTCCGGAAACGGCCATACACAAAGCCCCGTGAGCAAAAACCTCGATTTTTATCAGTTCTCCATTGGGCCCTTTAATCTGTTCTGATTCAATTTTTTGAGTTATGTCAGCCACTTGTTTCAGACTCAATTCACGGGCAGTCACCATTACATCTGCAAACTTTGCATAAAATTTTACAGCTTCAATATTGGTGATATTGCATTGGGTTGAAATGTGTATTTCCATACCAATACTACTTGCATAGCCAATTACTGACATATCGGAAGCTATAATTGCAGTAATTCCATGTATTTTGGCTGCATTTACGATTTCTTTCATCTCATCGATTTCGTGATTAAAGATGATGGTATTTACAGTAAGGTAAGTCTTTACATTTTTTTCTTTGCAGAGGTTAGTGATTTCGATTAAATCATCAATGCTGAAATTATTGGAAGACTTTGCTCTCATGTTTAGTTGACCGACTCCGAAGTAAATAGCATCAGCACCACCCTGAATAGCAGCCATCAATGCCTCATACGAACCTACCGGTGACATGATTTCAATGTCGTTTTTTGTCATTTTATTTTTTTTACAAAGTTACATATTTCTTTAGTTTCTATAAAGTAAACAATATTGTTTGATTTAGAAGAACACTTTATTTTTTAAAACAAACAAACAAATATTATCAGAAACAGTTTAATAAAACCTAAAAAGCCCTGAATAGTTTGATTTATTCAGGGCTTTTTAAGTATTTCTGTGAGCGATTATAAGTGGCTGTTTTTTACAGAGAAATCTCTTCCTGCTCTCAGTGCTTTTATATTTAATTCAACAACAGCATCCCCTTTTCTTTTAAAAATTGTATGGATGGCTTTTTCGAAAATTTCGAAATCAATGCCCATGTGATCTGCAGCAGCGCCTAGGATTACAACATTTGCAACTTTGGCAGAACCCAGATCTTTGGCAATTTGTTCTGCATCCAGAATAACATGACGGTGAACTTTTGCTATTTCGCTGTACACATTTTCTATTTCCGGATAATTAGGAATATTTATAAAAGGCTTAGAATTGGTAATCAACCATCCTTCGGGTGAAAGCATGGGTAAATGACGTAAACCTTCCATGGGCTCAACAGAAATAACCAGATCGGCTTTTCCTTTAGCGATAAGATCAGAAGCTACTTCCTTGTCTCCAATCCTTAAATTGGATGAAACATCACCTCCTCGTTGAGCCATGCCGTGAACTTCAGATTGCTTGAGATAAAGTCCCATATTTAAAGCAGCAGTTCCTATGATAGCAGCAATAGAAAGAATTCCCTGTCCACCAACACCTGCTAAAATTATATCTTTTTTCATTATTTTACTTTTAAATTATAAAAAATTATGCGAGTTGTTCTTTCCTTGCTTTTTCTTTTTCTCTCATCCTTTTATCAATAGAAACGATACATTCTCTGCGGGGTATAATAACAGATACACCCTGATAAGCCAATTCTTTGATAAGAATTTGTGTATTTTCTTCATGATTTTTACGTAATGGTTTAAGGATATGAATATGGTCTTCTTCCACACCTACTGCTTTACATAAATCTTCAATTCTTCCCTGAGCAGAAGATTCCTGTCCACCAGTCATACCTGTAGTACCATTATCAAGAATAAGTACAGTAATTGGAGAATTATCTTTTACTGCATCTATTAAACCGGTAATGCCGGAATGTGTAAAAGTAGAGTCGCCTATTACAGCAACTGCAGGAACCAAACCTGCATCAGCAGCACCTTTAGCCATAGGAATAGAAGCACCCATATCTACACAAGAGTTGATGGCTTCAAATGGTTTCAATGCACCCAATGTATAGCATCCTATGTCTGAAAAAACCCTGCCAGGGGCCAATGTTGCAAGGGCTTCGTTCAAAGCAAGATAAGAATCAATATGCGGACAACCTGAACAAAGTGCAGGTGGACGACCAACAACTAATTCAGGTACATCTGCGCCAATGGTATCTTTCATTCCCAATGCTACGGCTACAAGATTTGGGTTTAATTCACCATCACGAGGAACAGTACCATCCAAACGACCTTTAATTTTAATACCATTTGCCAAATAACCTTTTAACATTTCTTCCACTAAAGGATAGCCTTCTTCAAGAATTAATACTTCCTGGCATTCGTTGAAAAGTTTTTCAATTAATTTGCGTGGTAATGGATATTGACCAATTTTTAATACCGGAAACCCAACAACTCTATCGGAAAAATTTTCAATTAAATAATTAAAAGCAATACCAGTGGTGATAATTCCCATTTTTTTATCGGCACCATCAATATATTGATTGAAAGATGAATCCTCAGATTCTTTTTCAAAAAATACCTGGTTATTCAATAATAATTTGTAACGGCGACGTGCAATTGCTGGTAACAGAACAAACTGGCGTAAATCAGAAGGTAAACTCATTTCATTCTGGCTTTTGATTTGTCCTCTTGCAACACCAGCCCTGGAGTGAGCCATGCGTGTAGTAATTCTCATTAATACAGGCACTTTATATTTCTCAGACATATTAAAACCGTAGCCAACCATGTCATAAGCTTCTTGTTGATTGGCTGGTTCCAAAATTGGAATCATTGCAAATTGGCCAAAAAATCTTGAATCCTGTTCGTTTTGAGATGAATGCATCGAAGGATCATCAGCAGAAACCACAATGATACCTCCGTTTGCTCCGGTAATTGATGAATTGATAAAAGGGTCTGCAGCTACATTTAAGCCCACATGCTTCATACAAACCATGGTTCTTTTACCTGCATAGGACATACCTAAAGCTGCTTCCATAGCTGTTTTTTCATTGGTCGACCAACTACAACGAATCCCTTTTTGTTTTGCTTCTTTCGAATGCTGAACATATTCGGTGATTTCGGTAGAGGGTGTCCCGGGATAAGCATAGATGCCAGACATTCCGGCATCAATAGCACCCTGAGCTATAGCCTCATCTCCCAACAACAATAACTTTTGCATATTATGTTTTTTTTATATATTTATGAATATGATTTTTTCTAAATAAATAGTTTACAAAACTAAGAAAAAAATGATAATTTAAAAAACTTAACTTTGTGTATTAACTATTTTTTATGTTTTATAAAAAATAGCACAAATAAGCTGATGAATGTGAAAAGATATTAATAATATGTTCTTCATAACTTGTAAACCAGTATTTTATTTTTCAACTTTTCTGATAGCATCCAACACGGTTCCATCTACCCATTTCACGATTGCAACAATTTCATCACTTAACTTAGGTTTAGCTGCTTTTCCACAAATTCTTTCACCTTCTGCTTTTAACTCTTCAATGGTTTTGATGGGTAAATCTGAGTTTTTCATTTTCTCAATCAAATCAGTTCTTTTAGGATTGATCGCAATTCCTCTTTCCGTTACAATTACATCTATCAGATCTCCTGGTCCGCAGAGTGTTGTGACCTCATCTACAATTACCGGAATTCTGTCGCGGAACAAAGGAATTGGTATTATTGTACATTTAGCATGCAGGCAGTTCTGCCATCCCCCAATTCCATGTAATAAATACCCATCAGAATGAGTTACCACATTTCCATTAAAATTTACATCAATTTCTGTTGCTCCTAAAATAACAACATCTACCATGGATGAGAAATTTCCTTTTCCATGATAATTATAGCTGGTAAAAGGGCTTGAATTTACATGTCCTTCATTTTCACGCATAGAACGTACGCCTTCTAAATCAAAAGTTTGACCATCCAGAATATATTCAAGTAGTCCTTCCTCTAACATATTAACCAAATATTTATTACTGCCGCCTCTTGCCCATCTTGCTTTCATTCCTCTTTCACGTAATATTTCAGCAAAATAAATACCTATAGATAATGCAGTACCACCTGCTCCTGCCTGAAAGGAAAAACCATCCCTGATAATTCCAGCTTCATCGCAAAACTGAGCTGTCATTTCTGCTAATAGTAAACGATCGGGACTTTTTGTAACCTCTGTGGTACCGGAAACGATTTTCTCAGGGATACCCACTTTATCCACAACCACCACATGGTCAACATAATTACCCTGAATTTGCCATGGAATACATGGAAATGGGACTAAATTATCGGTTACAACAATTACTTTATTGGCATACTGAGAATCGGCAAGCGCAAATCCCAATAATCCACAAGCTGCAGAACCACGATCACCGGTTGCATTTCCAAAAGCATCAGCAGTAGGAGCTGCTATTACTGCAATATCTATAACAACTTCTCCATCCTGAATGGACTGGTAGCGACCTCCGTGAGAACGTAAAACCCCAAGGCCATTCATTTTCCCTTCAGATGTAAAACGACCCAATGCACCATTCATACTTCCTTCGATATGATGAATGGTACCGTCTTCTAAATATTTTATTAAAACAGATTGACATTCAAAAGAAGCTGAAGGCACCCATACTAAATTTTTGATGCCCATTTCGGATGCAATATCAAAAATCTGAATGGCAATGATATCACCATTTCGAAAGTGATGATGTGTAGAAATAACCATTCCATCACGTAAACCTGATTTTATTAAAGCATCTTTAAGTGTAGGAAGTGTTTTATTACCATCATCCGGGTAATCAGAACAAGATGCAATCAAAGGTGCATATTTCCTGCCGACGGCTTTATATTTACCAACACCCATATAAGGCTGCTGTGATACTCCGTTTACCTCTGTCGGTACTATTCTTCCTGCAGCGTTGCGAACAAGTTTATCATATTTTTTCATATTTCATTCCTCCAGTCTTTATGCAATTTCCCCATATTGATTGCTAAATCTATTGTTTTTACAGCTCTTTTTACTACAGGTGGGTCAATCATTTTTGTACCTAATGATACAACACCTAAACCCATGGCAGTAGCTTCATCAAAAGCCAATACTATTCTTTTTGCTTTTTCAATTTCCGTAATATCTGGTGCGAAAAATTCGTGAATTACTTTTATTTGTCTGGGGTGAATGCATCCCATTCCGTCAAATCCCAATGCTTTTGATTTCAGTACATTTTCTTTTAATGCTTCCATATCGGCAATATCTGAAAATACAGAATCAATAGGTTGTATACCTGCAGCACGACAAGCATTTACCAGAACCGAACGTGCAAAAAATGATTCTGAAGCTTCGTTGGTTCTTTTGCAACCTAAATCAGCAGTATAGTCTTCCAATCCTATAGCCATGGCAACTATATTTGAAGCAGATAATGCAATCTGATAGGCATTCATAACACCTTTAGCACTTTCGATAATAGGCATTAACCATATTTCGCTACTTATATTATTTTGTTTTTTCAGTTCGTCAATTCGATTGTTCAATGTATGGATTTGTTCGGCTTCTTCACATTTAGGTACTAAAATCAAATTTACATTATTAGGCACGATGTAATCCAGATCTTCTAATCCTTTAGGAATTTGGTTGATACGAACCATTCGTTCGGCACCATAAAAATCTATAGCTCTGAGTGCATTTCTGACTAAAAATCTGGCTTCAAATTTTTTATCTACAGCAACTGCATCTTCTAAATCCAGAATAATGCCATTTGGTTTATGGATACCTGCATTCAACATCAGACTGGGTGAATTTCCAGGTAAGTAAAGCCTTGAAAATCTGTTTTTTTCTTTTGTAGTAGAATAGATATTCTCAGCATACATTGCGGGAAGGTATTCTTTATCGGTCTTAATAAGCATTTTAATTGCTGCTTCTATACGTGCCATGATTACGCAATCAATAGCGCCTGTATCTTCTATTAAAAGTTTCGCATTTTGAATACCAAAAAATTCTAAAATTGATGAAGTTAATTTTTTTATAGCATCTCCAAAAAAAACAGCAACTTTGCTTTGAATTTCAATTTGTAAACCTCCTGCATCGGTAAGTTCCAGTGTAACAAAACAATCTGAACGGATACCTTTTCCTTTATTCCCGGTATTAGCTATTTTTACAGCGTTAAATTCCATAATAATTAAAGATTTATTTTGTGTCAAAATTAAAAGTTTTTATTGGAAGTCTTGTATGAATTTTTAAAAAAAAGCAAAAAAAAAGAGAGGTATCTAAATACCTCTCTTTTTTATCCGTTTATAACAGAATTATTGAACAGGAGCTGCTGTAGTATCAGCTACCACTACAGTTGAGTCAACTGGAGTTTCCATAACAGCTGTAGAATCTGCAGGTGTTTCTTGTTTTGCACCTGTACCACATGCAGAAATAACTAAGATTCCTGCGATTAAAAATAATCCAAAGATTTTTTTCATGTTTTGATTGATATTAAGTTATTGATTAATTAATTAACGTGCAAAACTACTAATAAAAACAATATAAAAAACAAAAAAGGGAAAATATTTCTATTTTCCCTTTTTTGTTTTTACAAAAAGATAAATTATTTTTTACCTTTTTTTGCAGGTTTTGCTTCAGCAGCAGCAATAGAATCTTGAATTCTTTTTGCTTCAACAGCAGCAATAGAATCATTAATAACTTGTTCAGCAGCAGCAACAGAATCAGCGATTCTTTGTTGTTCAACCTGAGCAATTGAATCTTGGATTTTTTGTTCAGCAGCAGCTTTTTCTTCTGCGCTTGGTCCGCAAGCTACGAATGCAAACATTCCAGCAACTGCGATTACAGATAATAATTTTTTCATTTTTTTTTACTATTATTAAAATTTTATGCAAAAGTATACAATTTTTTTATTATACAAATTTTTTTTTCGTTTTTTTTAAACATTTGACTGTTAGTAACCTTTTTCAACACATTACTTTTACTGAAATAACAATAGTTACAACCTTATATTAAAAAGGATTAATAATTGAACAGTATTTTGTAATTTTGCAGCTATATGAAAAAAAGAATAAAAGAAATGGCTAAAAAAAGCAGTTACAATAGCTATCAAACTGTTTTATTACATATCACAATTCTTATTTCCCTTTTTACAATTTCCAGAATTATATTCTACATTGCGAATTTAAAGTATTTTAAAGGGATTGAAGTTCTTGAATTTTTAAAAATTTTTACAGGAGGTATTCGTTTCGATATCGCTTCAATATTTATGGTGAATTCTGTTTATATTTTGATGCAATTAATACCTTTCAATATTAAATTCACTAAGGCTTATCAGAAATTGGCCCTATTGCTTTTTTATATAACAAATAGCATCGCACTTATGTTGAACTTTATAGATGTTATTTATTTCCGTTTCACTTTTAAAAGAACAACAAGTGATATCTTTAATTATATAGCGGTAGGTGGAGACTTTGATAAACTGATTCCTCAATTTATTGCTGATTTTTGGTATATTTTTATTATTATACTGGTATTTATTATTGCATTGGTTAAAATTTCCGGTCTTATCCACTTGAATTATTTGCCTGTTCAGGGGAGAAAAAATTACGTATATCAGTTTTTATTTTTTATAATTGCTATTTTCTTTCTTATAATTGGTGTTAGAGGAGGACTGCAATTGAAGCCAATAGATATTATTAACGCCGGCAAATATGCAGAAAATAAGAATGTTCCATTGGTTTTAAACACACCTTTCACAATTATAAAAACAATAGGTCTTCCGGTTTTGAGGAAAAAAAATTACTTCAATAAAACAGAAGAGTTGAATGCCATCTATCATCCTGTTGTTATAAATGATACATCTCAGCAATTCAGAAAATTAAATGTTGTAGTAATAATACTGGAAAGCTTTTCACAAGAGCATATAGGTGCATTAAACAACATAAAAGGATATACAGGTTTTACACCTTTTTTAGATTCTTTGATTCAAAGAAGTGTATATGTAAAAGGATTTTCCAACGGAAAACGGTCCATAGAAGGTATTCCTGCAATTCTGGCAGGTATTCCAACGTTGATGAATGAAGCGTATATTACTTCAATGTATGCCGGCAATAAAATTAATAGCCTGGCAAGTTTGTTGAAAACCAAAGGATATAATACTTCTTTTTTTCATGGTGGAAGCAATGGAACCATGGGTTTTGATGCATTTACAAAATTAGCAGGTTTTGATTCTTATTATGGTCGTAATCAATATAATAATGAGAAGGATTATGATGGGAAGTGGGGGATTTTTGATGAAGCATTTTTGCAAAATTACGCGAATCAATTAAATGCTATGCCTCAGCCATTTTTATCATCTGTTTTTACCTTATCTTCGCATCATCCATATACTGTGCCAGAAAAATATAAAGGAAAATTTAAAAAGGGTCATCTGGAAATTCAGGAGAGTATTATGTATGCTGATTATTCATTAAAGAAATTCTTTGAAACAGCAAGCAAGATGTCATGGTTTGATAGTACTTTGTTTGTGATTACAGCAGATCATACTTCGGAAGCTTATATTGATTATTATCAGAATAATATTGGAATGTATGCCATCCCTATAATATTCTTTATGCCGAATAGTAATTTAAGTCTCAACAACTCTCAAATAGGTCAGCAGATTGATATCATGCCTTCAGTACTGGATTTTCTGAATTTTGATAAACCCTATTTTTCCTTTGGGAATAGTGTTTTTGATAGTAAGAAACCTCATTTCAATATTACTTATATCAATGGAGAATATCAGCTGATTAAAGATGATTATGTATTGAAATTTGATGGAGAACAATCTTTATCTTTGTATCAGATAAACAAGGATTCACTACTCAAGTCCAATCTTATCAATAAAGATGTTTCTCAAAGAATAAAAATGGAATCTTTCATAAAAGCTATTATACAACAATATAATAATAGTTTGATAGATAATAAAATGTATCCGGATAAATAAAAAATCATTGAAAAAACAAAAAATCGTTTTTATTATCAATCCTATTTCAGGGATTGTTAGAAAAAAGAATATAAATAATCAAATTGCTTTGTATATTAACAAAGAAAAATATGATTATTTGATAATGAACACAGAATACGCAGGGCATGCTGTAGAATTGACTGTGCAATCAGTCAAAGATGGGGCTGATATCATAGTGGCTGTTGGTGGAGATGGTTCAGTAAATGAAGTTGTTAATGGTTTAAAAGGGAGCAATGTAAAATTGGGAATCATCCCTTTGGGTTCAGGAAATGGGCTGGCTAGATTCCTTAAAATTCCTTTTCAGATCAAAGCTGCAATAGATCTCATTAATTGCGGGAAATATACATCAGTAGACACTGTGAGTGTAAATGAAAGACTTTTTTTAAGCATAGCAGGAATTGGATTTGATGCTTTGGTTGCCAAAAGATTCGCAAAATATCATAAAAGGGGATTTTGGTCCTATTTTACAATAGCAACTAAAGAATACAGAATGTACCGGCCTAAAAAATATCAACTTAGTTTGAATGGAGAAACCATAAAAAGAAGGGCATTAATGATTGTTTTTGCCAATTCCGACCAGTTTGGATACAATACGTCAATTGCACCTTATGCCAAAATAGATGATGGAATGATAGATGTTTGTATTGTTAAAAAAATTCCTGTTTATAAAATGCTTTTTTTTATACAGCTTTTATTTCTAAAGCAACTTTACAAAACCAATTATCTTGAAATTATTCAAACCAATGAATTGTGGATAGAACGAAAAAGAAACAAAGTGGTAAATATTGACGGAGAACCGGTAAAACTATCCAAAAAACTTCATGTTAAAGTTAATCATTTAGCGTTAAACGTAATTATTCCTTAATTTTATGGCTAAGAAAAATAATCCAATCGGGATAGTATATTCTACCAATCCTGATTTTCAATATCAGTTTAATAATGAAGAAGTAAAGGAGACATTACCTCCTAAACAACAAAACCTGAGGGTATTATTGGACAAAAAGCAAAGAGGGGGCAAAAAGGTAACCCTGATTACCGGCTTTGTTGGTAAAGAGGAAGATTTAATCAATCTGGGAAAAATGCTCAAAACCAAATGTGGCGTAGGAGGTACGGTTAAAGATGGGGAAATATTAATTCAGGGAGATTTTAAGGATAAAATTCTGGATTTGTTGCTAAAACTTGATTACAAGGCGAAGAAAGTTTGATATTAATTAAGATATTTATTACCGGCATAGTTTCAATTATTTTTAAAGTATTGATTTACAAAAATTGAACAGATTACTTATTTTCTTGTAAGTAATTTGTAGTATAAAAAACAGTTTACAAATTGGCGTGGATAATCTTTCAGTCCAATTCATTGAAGCTATAGATGCTTCATTTCAATTTATTTCCTTAATTTTGCAGGATATTTTAGGAAAGCTTTCAAGATTATGGAAAATATACTACATGTTTATAATACTATAAGTAAACGAAAAGAAATATTTCAACCCTTAAGACCACCTTTTGTTGGTATGTATGTTTGTGGGCCAACAGTATATGGAGATGGGCATTTGGGACATGCGCGTCCGGCTATTACTTTTGATTTGGTATTTCGTTATTTGCAACATCTAGGATATAAAGTCAGGTACGTTAGAAATATTACCGATGTAGGACATCTTGAAAATGATGCAGATGACGGTGAAGATAAAATTGCAAAAAAAGCACGTCTGGAGCAATTGGAACCCATGGAAGTAGCACAATATTTTACAGACAGGTATCATCTAAACATGGATCAATTGAATGTAAAACGTCCGAGTATTGAGCCCTTGGCATCAGGACATATTATTGAACATATTGAAATGATAAAAAAAATTCTGGAGAAAGAATTTGCTTATGTAATCAATGGATCAGTATATTTTGATGTTAAAAAGTACAATGATGCCTATGCCTATGGTAAACTATCGGGCAGAATACTGGAAGATTTATTATCCAACACCCGTGTGTTGGAAGGACAGGATGAAAAACACAATTCTTATGATTTTGCATTATGGAAAAAAGCCCAGCCGGAACATATCATGCGTTGGCCTTCTCCCTGGAGTGACGGATTCCCGGGCTGGCATGCAGAATGTTCCGCCATGAGTGCAAAATATCTGGGTAATCATTTTGATATTCATGGTGGTGGTATGGATTTATTGTTCCCTCACCATGAATCAGAAATTGCACAAAGTCAGATTGCTAATAATTGTGAACCTTGTAAATACTGGATGCACAACAATATGATTACTATCAACGGGCAAAAGATGGGCAAATCACTTGGAAATTTTATCACCCTCAACGATTTCTTTACTGGTAAACATCCTTCTTTGGAAAAAGCTTATAGTCCGATGTGTATTCGTTTTTTTATACTTCAGGCCCATTATCGCAGCACACTCGATTTTTCAAACGAAGCACTGCTTGCAGCTGAAAAAGGACTGAAAAGATTGATGCAGGGTATAGAAACACTTCAAAAAATAACATCATCAGCAACTTCAAGCAGCGATATTTCTAAATTATCTGCAAATTGCTACGAAGCCATGAACGATGATTTCAACAGTCCTATTGTGATTGCTAATTTGTTTGAAGGTTTACGTATTATCAATGCTGTAAACGATGGAAAAGAAAGTATTTCAGCCATTGATTTAGAAAGTCTTAAGAATTTGTATACTACTTTTGTTTTTGAAATACTGGGTTTAACCAACGAAACAGAAAATAATCAGTTCGAAATCATGGATGGATTGATGCAGATGGTACTCTCGTTTCGCCAGCAAGCTAAAACCAATAAGGATTATGCAACATCCGATAATATTCGCAATGAACTTACCAAACTAGGAATTGTTGTAAAAGACGGAAAAGATGGTTCTGCATGGTCATTAGAATAAAAATCTGAAATCATTGTCTTACGCATAATGAAATAATGGTAAGTAAACAGAATTTAAAAGATATACTAAAGAAATATGAAATTTAAAAATATAATTTTTATTACAGTGATCTTATTTTTAATATCCTGTAAAGAAAATAAAACAAAAGTTGAAGATAATCAACAGAAAATTGCAGTAAAAAAGGTTGTAATTCCTGAATTTAATGCTGATTCAGCATATTATTATACCGAAAAGCAAGTATCATTCGGTCCCCGGGTTCCCAATACAAAAGCACATGAATTATGTGGCACTTTTTTGGTTGAAACGTTAAAAAAATATTGTAAAGAAGTAAGTGTACAGGAATTTCATACAAGCGCATGGGATGGAACTTTGTTAAAGGGAAAAAACATCATAGCAAGTTTCAATCCTGAATCCAATAATCGAATATTTTTTTCATCGCATTGGGATTCAAGACCATATGCAGATTATGATGATGATGTAAAAAACAACAGAAAACCCATACCCGGCGCTAATGATGGTGCTGCCGGAGTAGGGATTCTGATAGAATTGGCCCGTTTATTCAGTCAGGAGCAACCTAAGATAGGTATTGATCTTATTTTGTTTGATGTGGAAGATTATGGAGAACCCAAAGGTATAGAATCCAAAGGAGGAGACAACTGGTGTTTAGGATCGCAATATTGGGCAAAAAATCTTCATAAACAAGGCTATATGGCAAAATATGGCATTTTGTTGGATATGGTAGCTGCTAAAAATGCTGTATTTACAATGGAAAATACATCCATGTATTATGCGCCTGATATTATGAAAATGGTTTGGGATATAGCAGCTTCATTGGGGTATAGCAATTATTTTTCTTCCGAAAAGACAGGTGCATTAATTGATGACCATCTGTATATTAATAAAATAGCAAAAATTCCTTGCATTGATATTGTTCATCACGACCCAACTACTGTTTCTGGCTTCTTTCCTTACTGGCATACAATGAAAGACGATATGAGTAATATTGATAAATCAACACTCACAATAGTCGGAAATACGATATTAACGGTTGCATACGGCGAAGAATAATCCGAACAGCTTTCACCAAATGTTTTGGATTTCTTATCTATTATTAGAAAAAATATAATAAATTTGCAAAAATTGAGTTATTAAAACCAAAAACAGGCTTTGATTCGAAAAATAATATACCACCTTACTATTCTTTTAGTAACATTTGTTGTTTTAGTTGCTTGCTCAACAAGTAAAAACACCTTTACGCGCAGGGTTTATCATAACCTGACCGCTCATTATAATGCTTATTGGAATGGGAATGAAAGTCTAAAAGAAGGAATTTCAGAACTTTCTAAAACGAACAAAGATAATTACACAGAAGTGCTTACTGTTTTTCAATCTGGTACAAAAGAAGAAGCTCAGAAAGTAAATCCTCAAAT
The DNA here is from genome assembly GCA_903899825.1 of uncultured Bacteroidales bacterium. GTDB lineage: Bacteria > Bacteroidota > Bacteroidia > Bacteroidales > JACABE01 > JACABE01. Next base: position 24,385 of record CAIUKU010000107.1, read on the forward strand.
GGATAGAGCCATTGAGAAAGGTGTGAAAGTTATCAGAATGCATTCGATATTTATTAAAGGGAAAGAGCATATCAGATGGATTGATGATGCTTATTTAATGATAGGGAAATCCAATTATTATAAGCAAGAGTATCGTACTGCAATTCGTACTTTTAATTTTATCATCAGCCAGTTTAAAACCAATCCTATAAAATATGAAGCCATGGTATGGCTTGCCCGAACAAATAATCAGTTGGGCGAATTCAATGCAGCACAACCTATGCTCGATATGGTTAGAAATAAAATAAGCAGCGGTGATGCACCAAAATCATTACAAAGAGATGTAGATATGGTTTATGCAGACTTCTATATTAAACAAGAAAACTATAGTCCTGCAATAGAATATTTGATTTCTGCCATTAAGTTGACGCATAAAAAAGACATAAAAACCCGTTTATGTTTCATTTTGGCTCAAATTTATCAAAGAGAAGGTGAATTGGCCAAAGCAACAGAATTGTATCAAAAAGTAATCAGGAAAAATCCTCCTTACGAAATGGCTTTTAATGCCCGTATCAATCTTGCCATGAGTTATGATGCAGCAAGTGGTGATAGTAAAGCTTTAGAAAAAAAGCTGACTAAAATGCTAAAAGACAATAAGAACAAAGAATTTCTCGACCAGATTTATTTTGCACTGGCTGAGGTAGCATTACGAAATAAAGATAAAACCACAGCTATTAAATATTTAAAACTTTCTGTAAGTTCAAGTGTAAGCAATAATTTTCAAAAAGCCATTTCCTCTCTAAAACTGGCCGATTTATACTTTGATTTGCCGGAATATGAAAATGCACAAGCCTATTATGATAGCACTATAATGTTTTTGCCGAAAACATATAAAAATTATGATGTTATCACAAGTAAAGCAGAAGTATTAAACGAATTAGTGAAAAATATTCAAATTGTAACGGTCCAGGACAGTTTACAGAAAATGGCTCTCATGAAACCAGATGAAAGAGACCAGAAAATAAACAATACTATAGCTGCCATTTTTAAAGAAGAACAAAGAAAAGCTGAAGAAGAAAATGCCAATCGTCAGGCCTTAAATTTTCTACAGAATACCCGTCAGAGTTTAAGTGGTAATCCGGGTGCAAATGCAGGAGAATGGTATTTTTATAATCCTTCTACCATGAGTTTTGGGTTTTCTGAATTTTCAAAAAAATGGGGAAAACGTAAATTAGAAGACAACTGGAGAATAAGTAATAAACAAACAATAGATTTTGGTGATGTTCAGTCAAACAAAAATGAGACAAATGAAGATGGTGAGACCAAAGATACATCTGCAATGGCATCAAATCCTAAAAATAAAGCGTTTTATCTGAAAGATGTACCTCTTACCGAGGAAAAGATGAAAAAGTCAAACGATAAAGTGGAAAAAGCATTATATAATATGGGCTATATTTATTATGAAGGATTAAAAGACCTTAAAAAAGCCAAAGAAACCTTTGAAATATTAATTACCCGATTTCCTAATGGAAAACAATGCTTAGGCTCTTATTATCAGTTATATCAAATAAATTCTGATTTGGAAGATCAGGCAAAAAAGAATTATTATAAAGATTTAATACTGAAAGATTATCCTGAAAGTGATTATGCAAAAATCATTAATGACCCGGATTATTACAAGCAAATACAGGCCAGGAAGAACGAAATTAATTTATTCTATGACGAAACCTATAAAGCTTTTATTTCAGAAAACTATCGAAAAGTTGCAGATAATTATCAATCAGCCGCTTCGAAATACAAATTAAGCCCTATTTTTCCTAAATTTGAGTATCTCAATGCATTATCCTTAGGTAAAACGAAAGGGAAAGATACTTTGACTACATCTCTTAACTCATTGATAACCAAATACCCAAATCATGAGATTATTCCAATGGCTCAGATGGTTTTAGCGTATCTTAACAAAGGAAATGATGTGAATCTTGCCAAATATGAGGCTGCTAAACCATCTACTGAAAATAAATCAAAAAAAGGAGCAGAATCAAAGAAAATTGCTGAATCCAAAAAACTTATTGAAACAAAAAGCGCTGAAAACCCTAATCCCATTAAAACAGATACTGTCACTCAAACTAAAATAATACCCAATTCTATTAAAGAGCAACTTTCAGTATATAAAGAAAATTCATCAGGTCTTCATTTTTTTATATTAATGGTAGATGCCAGTAAGGTAAATGTGAATGTTTTAAAAATTAAAATTTCGGATTTCAACCGCAAATATTACAGCACAAGTAATTTAGAGATAACAAGTGTAATCTATAATCAGAATATTCATTTAATTTCTGTTGCTCAATTTGACAATGCCGAAAATGCTTTATTGTATTACAATACTATCAAGGGCAATGAATACATTTATTCGTCCCTGGATGTTAGCAGTACAATTGATTTTGTGATAACAGCCGAGAATTTTACTGCTTTTTATAAACTTAAAGACCTAGATGGATATCAGAGTTTTTTCAAATACATTTACCTAAAAAAGTAAATAAGGCATAAATATTTTGTTTTTTTAATTAAAAGATGTAGGTTTGTAGTGTAAATTTGTGAAATAATAAAAATTAGATACTATGGCAAAAGTAAACGAAATTGATTCATCGTCCATTAATATTTTAGGTGCTGGTACTGCTGTTAAAGGTGATATTACAGCAAATGGCGATTTCAGAATAGATGGTTCATTAATCGGTAATATAGCTGCAAAAGGGAAATTAGTTATAGGTGCTACTGGTTTTGTTGAAGGAGAGATTACTTGTCAGAATGCTGATTTTTCCGGAAATGTTAAAGGTAAAGTTAACGTTGCTGAACTTCTTTCTTTAAAAAGCACTTCTAAAGTAATTGGAGATATTATCATCAATAAGCTTTCAATAGAACCTGGTGCCCAATTCTCGGGTTCCTGCAATATGGATAGTAGTTCAAGTCCGACTCAATATACTTCAAAAAGTGAAACTGAAAAATCCTAAAAAATCTTTAAACGATTATGCCAAGTATTCCTCCATTTCCTTTCAGATGGTGGCAATTATATTAATTGGAGTCTTTGCTGGTGTTAACTTAGACAAATGGATGACCAATGAAACTCCGGTTTTTACTTTGATATTTACTGTGTTAGCTGTTGTTTTAGCAATATATTATGTTATTAAAGATCTTATCGGAAAATAAATACTATTGATAGCTAAATTATCACAATATATTGCATTTTCTATATTGAGCTTTTCGTATTTTTTTCCTTAATCTTTTAACTTTATCCTTTAACCTTTAACCTTTAACCTTTAACCTTTATACTTTAACCTTTAACCTTTAACCTTTATACTTGATAAAAATGAATTCTATTTATCTAATCTTCGTTAAAAAACTATTTGTTTTTACTGTTATAATAGCAAGCATTTCAGCGGCTTCATGGTTTTTGTTGCCTTCAGGTTATATGACTCCTACGTTACCGTTTTTGTTAGCTTTCTTTTTTGCAGTTACATTGTTATCATATTATCTGCAATTAAAAGCAAGCCAAAATAGTTTTGCCCGTTTTACATCTAAATTTATGATGATTACTTTTCTTAAATTAATGTTATTGATAATCGTTTTGCTCTTGTATGTGTTGACCCATCGTTGGGATGCCAGACCTTTTATAATTTGGTATTTTTTATTTTATATATGTTTTACTGCTTTTGAAGTTTTAGATTTGCAACACATTAGTGATAAAAAGGAATAATTCTTTTTAACAGCATTAAACTATTACATTCCTTATACATCTAAGTCTTATAATCATTTAATATTAAACCTATGAAATTATTAAAATCAATAGCAATCATTGCTATGTTATTTGCAAGCATCTCTGCCATGGCTCAACAAATTGAAAAAACAGAAAAATCTCCGGAAGAAAAAGCAAAACGATATTTGAAAGCTATCAATAAAGAATGTAGTCTAAGTACTGAACAAAATGTAAAAGTAGAGCAAATTTTATTGGATACCCAGAACAGATTGACTACCCTTAAAGCAAGTAAAACTTCTCAAAAAGGGGAAAAACTTAAATCTATAAAAGAGATTAACGACAATCAGACAACTGCAATGAAAAAAGTGTTAAACCCTGAACAGTTTATCAAATATCAGGCATTGGTTGAAAAACAAAAAGAAAAAATCCGGAATAAAATGATAGAAAAACGGGGTGAAAGTACAAATGAAGTTGAATAAATGAATTAATTTAGCCTTTATATAGTTGCTTTATATACTGATCTATTCTCAACATTTTTATTAACAACAAATAGTTAAAAAAAACAAGGATTTATAAATAAATCTTAATATTTTGTTTTACTTTTGCAGTTCAAATTTATTAATAATTAAAATATTCACATCATGAAAAAATTTTATGTTTTATTGGCAGTTTTATTAATTGGAAAATTTTCTTTTTCACAGGTTTTTCTGGAAACTTTCCAGAGTGGTACCATGCCAACCACTTTTACTTTAATTAACGATGCAAATACTGTTCATGCAAATATTGCATCATTATTTCCAACTGCATGGAGTGTTATTTCTCAACCTGTAGATACTGCTAATAAAATTGCTGCAAGTCCTTCATGGTTTACAGCTGTCGTAGCTGCCGACAGATGGATGATTACACCTGCTATTGTATTACCAGCCGGATCTAATTTAAGCCTGACATTTAAATCAAAATCTCAGGATAATGCTTACAAAGATGCATTAAAAGTTTTAATTTCTACCACAGGGATTAACAAAACTGATTTTACCATTACAGCCTATAACAAAGCATCAGAAGATACCAATTTTACTACAAAATCTTATAATTTACAATCTTTGGCAGGACAAACCATTCGTGTAGCTTTCGTTCAACAATCTACAGATATGTTTTATGTTATTGTTGATGATATTAAAGTTGCTACTACAGTTGTAGGTGTAAATGAAGTTGCTGCAGAAAACACCAATTTCAGTATTTACCCAAATCCTGTACAAAATGAATTGAACATTAATTCTGTTGTTTCTTTGAAAAACGTTAGCATTTTCAATGCCATCGGACAAGAAATAATGAATGAAAATGTAAGTGGAAATCACTATAAAGTTAATACTGCTTCTTACAACAAAGGTGTTTATTTTGTTCAGATTGAATCTGAAAAAGGTAAATCTACCAAGAAATTCGTTGTTAGCGAATAAATTTTAAAAAACAGATAAAAAAGGGCTGAATTTTCAGCCCTTTTTTTATACCCTTAAATTTGTTTTGTTTTGAGTGTATTGCTTTGTTTTTTCTTACTTTTGTGTTTCTTATACCGAAATGAAATATGTAGTAGGCTCCCGAAAATTCGGGACTATTGCTTTTTCTTACTTTAACATATTTTTGATCGGCATAATACTGTTTATACCATGAACTAATTATTAATTCATTTTGGGGTTATATGAAAAATATAAATAAAGCTATTATTTTCATTTTGTTGCTTTCTCTGCCATTCTTGTCTAAAACACAGGATACCGCTACCTATACTAAATTTTATTATGAGAGTGGTATGGTTTCAAGTGAAGGATATCTGAAAAACGGTAAACCTGATGGTTACTGGAAAACATATAATGAAAAAGGCATTCTGATATCAGAAGGGAATCGTATAATGTTTGAATTGGATAGTTGTTGGAAGTTTTATGGTGAAACAGCTAAGCTAACAATGGAAATTTATTATAAAAAGGGTAAAAAAAACGGCATCCGTAAAAGTTATTTAGAGAAAGAAACGATAGAAGAAAATTTTAAAGATGATGTTAAGCAAGGATATACCAGGTATTTTGATTCGAATGGGACATTAATACGATTAATTCCTTTTGACAATGGATTGGAGCATGGTATTTCAAAAGAATTCAGTGAAGACAGTACAATAATATCAATTACCGAATACAGAAGAGGAATGGTAATTATGCGTGAAAAAATGAACCGTAAGGATAAAAATGGTTTAAAACAGGGACTTTGGAAAACATTTTGGGATAATGATAAAACCAAAACAGAAGGCAATTATTTCAACGACAAAAAAAACGGTTTTTTCAAATCTTTTTCACGCGAAGGTAATCTGCTACTGATTGAAAAATATATCAATGATGAAAAACAATTGGATGTACCCGAACTTCGTAACCTGGAAGTAAGAACTGATTATTATCCTGATGGAAAAGTGAAAATTGTAGCCAGTTACGATAATGGTATTGCAGAAGGTGTGAGAAGGGAATATACAAAAGAAGGAAATATTGAACAAAGTTATATTTTCAAAAGAGGTGTTATTGTTGGAAAAGGCATCGTAGATGAAAATGGGCTTAAACAAGGCTTGTGGACTGAATTTTATGATAATGGAGCTAAAAAAGCTGAAGGTAAATACAAAGACAATAAAAAGACAGGCAATTGGAAATTTTATTATAAAAATGGAAATATTGAGCAGTTAGGATTGTATAACAACAAAGGGAATGCTGAAGGTGAATGGAAATGGTTTTTCAGTAATGGTAATGAACTATTGGTTCAAAATTTTCAGGATGGCATTGAGGAAGGTCTTTTAACTGAATATGATGATACCGGAAGAGTAATTACCAAAGGCGAATATATAGAAGGACAAGAAACAGGATTATGGTTTTATAATATAAATAATTATATTTTCGAAGGTAAATATACTGATGGCAAGCGGGAAGGTATTTGGAAAGAATATTATCCTGATGGGAAACTGAAATTTTCGGGTAGCTATATTGACGAAAATCCAAACGGGAAACACACTTACAATTGGTACAACGGTAAAATGAAGGAAGTGGGTAATTACATAATGGGCAAAAGGGAAGGAGAATGGTTAAAATATGAATATGAGGGTAATTTATTCCTGAAAACTTATTACCGCAATGGCAGAGAATTAAAATATGATGGAGTATCTATTGATCCTAAAATTGAGGGAGATGAGCAATAAATTCGATGATTTTTATATAAAAAAAGCTGACTTTAATGAGTCAGCTTTTCTTTTTTGAGGACAGCAATCTGCTTATTCAACTTTAATCAATTTTCTGATAAAGCACTTGGTTGCTGTTTTAAGTTGAACAAAATAGATACCTTTTTCAAGCGAAGTAGTATTAATGGTAATTTTTTGCTGATTGTTGGCAAATAAGTGAACATCTGAAACAGGTGTTAATAACTGTCCTGTAGTATTAAAAACAGATATTTCTGCATTTTCAATTGTACTGATTTCAATTGAAAGTTCATGGGTAAAAGGATTCGGATATACTTTGATTCCTGATAGATTATCTTCATGTATTCCGATTAAACCAATGTTTATAATGTTTGACGAAAAAGAATAACAGCCTTCAGAATTTAAAGTTTTTGCATAGAAATTTCCTGTATGAGTAGGTGTGTAAGTGTTGGCCACAGCATTGGGGATCATTCCATTATCATCAAACCATTGATTTGAATTAGCTGCATCAGAAACCAACAGATTTCCGACTTTAGTAATGGTAGGACCTGCATTAACTGACTTTACATATAGTGTAAATGAAGCAGTAGATGTAGCATTATTAGCATCAGTAACTGTTACGGTGTAAACAGTTGTAATATTAGGATTTACAGTTGGATTATTTCCAATAAGCGAAGTTGCAGCCTGATTGGCTGTATATGTGAATATATTATTGCCTAAGCCTCCGTTAACGATGGTTTGTAATTGGATAGGAGTGTTGCCGCATATAGTATCAGCCGGTGCAGTTAATGAACAACTTAAAGCAGCTTTACTTACATATCCTGTTGGAAATTTTATGTTATCTAACCAAGCACAATCACTTCCGGAGATTGCTGAAGCATCCTTTTTATAGACCCATTTCAACGTATGAATTCCAGGTGTAATTACATAAGATGATTTTGACCAGACTTCTTCTCCATCCCATTTATCCATTGATGTATTGTCAATAAAAAATTCCAGGTAATCATAGGATGGTAATCCGGGTGTTGCATCTTCACAGGAAACTTTTTTAAAGAAAGAAATGGTATCAATAGCTGTAACATTGACTAATATTGACAAAGCAGTCGATTTGTTGTTTGCAATAACACCTGATTTTGCCGAAAAACTTCCGTCATAAGGATTTATATTTGAGATTGTCCATGGTGCATTACCACCTTGTACCCAGTTAAATTTTGTAAAATTAGCAGTTTCAAAATCCTCATTTACTAATCCAATTGCTTGATAATAGGCAGTATTAGATTGATAAGAGCCTGAATATAAAAGAAAATTAATTTCAGCAATGCTGCCTATCGGAGCAATAGTATCAAGCTTTATTTTATAAACAGTGTTAAATGTATTACCCTGATTAAGTGATGGAATATATATAGTATCAGTTGATATAATTGTTATATAGGGGTTTATAGTTGACAGAACTCCAAAAACATTTGTACAATTACTATGTCCGGTATTAGAAGAAGGAATGATGATTGCTGCTGTTTCTCCCGGATCTAATTTTCCGTTGTTATTACCTGCTATAGTGTCTTTAATAATAAAACTTCCTGAGGCAAGTAAAGGAGAATTTAAAATTATGCTAAATCCTGAGTTCCAGCTGTTGGAAGAGCCTTCTAAAATACTGATATTAAAATTAACCTGATGTTGGTCAGGTATATAATTTTTAACGGTAACAGCAAAAGCATTGTTTTGACCTGAAACCGTATTTGCTGAAATATTTCCCCAGCTGTGCTGATTGCTTGTAATGATAACATTGGTATCATTGGTTGATAAGGTTGCAGTAACATTATTAGCAATTGCTACACCTAAGTTTTTCAACTCAATATTTAATGTAAGGTTTTCATTGTAGTCAGCCTGAGCATTGTTGTTACCTGATACATCCACAATCTGTTTGTTGTTGAATTGAACATAAGGACCATTTGGTATAATTACATTGAGCATTCCTGTAAAAGGGATATAATTATAAGCAGTTGCAACTATTGTAATCGAATCAAGAGATGATAATGCATTAAAGCTGATAGTTGCAATTCCATTACTAACCAATGCAGAGCCAATAGCCTGGTTATTGATACTCATAGTAACCCTGGCTCCGTTTACATTACAGTTAATTGCAAAAGTAGTAGCACCCATATAAACAACCGGATTGTAAGATACTATCATCGATTTTGCAGTATCAGTGCGAATTACTAATGAAGGATCTCCGAATATGTTCCAGGTATCGGTCATTTCGTTTCCTCCTGTAGTATAATTGTCATTCATTTTCATGCAGCCATTCATAGATATCCCGCCAAAAGTACGTTTGATATTATTTTGATTTGCTTCAGTAAGCAAATCAATCATTTCATCTTGTCCGCACATTGGAGGATTCCAGCTTTGGTTAATGGTTGACATCAATGTAGCAATAGCACCTGTTGGTTGAGAATTATAGCTTGCTCTCATCCAGGCTTCTGCAAAGCATGTTCCTGTAGTAAAATTACCATTAACACATGCTACTGAAAAAATGAAAGGCCATCTATTGGTATTGGTTAATGCATTTACATTGGTATTGGAAAAACCAGTGCTACCCCAGGAATTATCAGAACCATGTCCTGTATAATAAATAATGCCTGCGCCATTGTTTACATCATTACTTACCATTGCAGCAGTTGGATTTCCGCTTACATCCATACCTCCCTGACTTCCGTCATACAATTCTGAAGCAGAAGTATATTGATAATTTAATAATTTTGTGCGAATGTTACGAATATGTTGATAATCATATTCATTATTGTCGCCGGGACCCTGATCCGAAGCAATTCCTATGCCTTTATTAAGCCATCCGTTGTTTAAAAGAGGCGTTTTTTCGTAAGATAATATTTTTTGTACCTGTGTTTGAACGTGCAGTATATTTTCTGCAGAAATGCGTCCTACAAAAATTTCGGGATAATGGTCATTTCCTGCAAGATAACTGTATGTATTGTCGGAACCACCTCCGGAAACAGTAAAGGTAGGTATTTGCGCTACATCACCTACCAAAATAACAAATGTTAAACCATTGTTTGCATAATAATTTGCAATGTAATTTTTAATAGCAGTATTGGTGCTTCCAATAGAAGTGACACTTATTATTTCTGTTGGAATACCGGAAATATTTTTCCAGTTTACCAGGGCTTGCATAGCTGGAATATACGATTCTGCTGAAATAATAAGCAATTTCCCTTGTTCATTCACAGCAGTATATTTATTATTACCATTGGTATTATTTAAAAAATGATTTTTATAAATATTGCTGAATTCATTGTCAATTTTAATAATTGATTTTGTGCGGTTTATTATATTCACACTACTAATTCCAACACGGCTGACTTTTACTGTTAAATCATTATAAACTCTCAGCACTTTTGTAATGGGATTGTATTGAAAAGGATAAACAGTAATGGTTTGTCCTCTGTAATCTCTTAAAATGTAAGGTTGTTGTAATTCGGCTAATTTACCGGGATAAAATGCATTGGTATTGTATTTATTCCCATAACTATATGGAATATCAACCGGATTAATATTTCTGTACAAATTTCCTTTAGAAGGAGCAATATTATAATTTTGATAATCAGTAAAAGATTCGCTCACTACATCCACTTTCATTTCTGCATCATCCGGAATAATTACAGAAGCTGAAATTTTCAATAAATCCGGTGCCCCTGCTGATTGAATAGGGAATGCTCCTTCAAGACTTATCAATTTAGCCATTCCGTTAGGAGTCTGAACATCTTTACTTATAAAATTTTCAAATGAAAAACGGACAATTGAACTTTGTAAATCTGAAGATATCAGTTCAACTTTTGCCTTTGATTTCTTTGAAGACGGAGAACCGTTGATAACAGTGGCAGTCAGATAGGAAAGGCTGATAAGCAAACAAGATAATAGGAATATTTTTTTCATTTGTTTATATCTAATTAAATTATTGAAATAGTTAAAGTTATAATATTTATTTTTATTAATTGTATTCAAGTTTCGTCAATGGAATGTCCATGATATATCATTTTGTTAGTCCCGAAGTTTCGGGATGGACATTTCATAAATATATTATTTAGTAATAATTAATTTTTGAGTAATAACTTGGTTATTGGTTTGCAAACTAACAAAATAAATTCCTCTGCTTAATAAATCAGCATTTAAATCTATTGAATAATTCCCGGCTAAATGATAATCTTTTTCATTACTAAAGATCATTTGTCCATTTGCATTAAAAATCTTTAAACTTACATCACTATTTTTGGATAGATTGTAGGAAATAAGGATTTGATCATTTGCAGGATTGGGAGAAATAGATAATTTCAATGTATTTTCTAGAGAAAGATCATCGATTCCAACACCTATTGTTGTGTAAATGGCAGGTAAAACAATAAAATCAACCCAGGCACAATCGTTGCCTGAAACAGTTGACTCATCCTTAGTATAAGCCCATGATAATAAATGTGTTCCTGTTGTAATAGGGTAGCTGACTCTTGCCCAGGGTAATGAACCTGACCATTTCCCCATCAGATTTCCATCTATATTGAAATTTAAAAAGTCATAACTTGCTTCAGAAGAAACCTTTCTGAAAAAACTAATGCTGTCGTTCCCTAAAACATTTAATGATATTGAGAATGAAGAAGATTGGCTATGAGCAATTGATCCTGATTTGGAACAATAACTTCCTTCATAAGCTCCGTTGTTTATAATTGTCCATGAATTTACGGAGGTAGTATCCCAATCGAATTTTGTAAAACCGGCGGTTTCAAAATCTTCTACCATTAAGCCGATCATGCTGTTGAATATTTGTTGAACAGTATAAGGATTTGCAGTTAGATTTACATTTAATCCAAAATTGGCACCGTTTAAAGCAGTTGAATTAGATGATACAGTAAAGCTAACATCTGTAGAAGTCCCTTTTAATAAAGAGGTTAAATTTATAGTAGAATTGGAAATATTAATAAATGGATTAACAGATGTCAGATTTATAACGGCATTTGTTGTATTGCTATGGCCAGAATTCCTGATATTAAACCTGAAAATGGCAGTTTCTCCAGGGTCAAGTCTGCCATTCTGATTGGCCGGACTATTGTCTTCAATAGTCATACTTACTATATTCAACACAGGAGCATTAAGTGTAATATTAATGGGGTAAGTCCATGTATTGTTGGAAGCATCCGTTATTTTAAGTGAAAAACCTGCATTGTTTTGATCAGGAATAATGTTTGCTACTTTAAAAGTAAAAGCATCATTGATGTTTTTTGTATTTCCTGCAGTTATAAATCCAAATGATTCGGTGCTGTCAGTAATTGTAATGTATTGATTATTTGAAGTTAAAACAACATTAACATTATTACCATCTGCAATACCAATGTTTTTAAGATTTATATTTAATTTTATGGTTTCACTATAATCTGCCAGTGAATTATTATTGCCTGTAATATCAGTTATCTGGTAACTATTGAGCGATACATAGGGACCCGTGGGTGTAGCGGTTGGAATTGTGGTTATTAAAGGTTGACGATTTTGTTTTGTAATTACAAGATTGGCAGTTCCTGCCGTTAAAAAAGGGACAATGTTAACAACTGCCAGTCCATTTGAATCTGCCAAAGCTCCTCCATGCAATACTCCATTCATTGAAATGCCGATATATGCATATGCTTCGGTATTAACTGTAAAAGAAGTATTTCCGAGTGGTATTAAAGGCATATAGTTTGCAATAAGTGGTTGAGGAACTTTAAAATATGGCATCAGCGAAGGATCACCCATCAGGTGGTAGATTTCCCAATAATAATCAAAACTGGAAGGAGAACCTTGTGTTACAGCTAAATTACCTGCATTGACCATTTGTCCCTGGCTAACATACCACTTAGAAAATGGTTCGCCATTGGTATGCATTATTCTGTCAAAAGCGCCTAAACCTGTGGTGGCATAAGTTGGATTGGCAGAAACGGTTCCAACTCCGCAAGCCCACCAAAAATCTTCGTCCCAGGTAGAATTATTTGAAGCACCTATGTATCCAATTGCACCTTTGTTGTTGGCTCTTAACAATGCTTCACCAAAACATTCAGCCACATCAAATTTATTGGTTAAACAACAATTACCTATCATTAAAGGGTATTTGCCGTTGTTTTGAAGCGTGGCAACATCTGTAACATTAAAGCTTGGTTCTGACCAGCCATCTGAGCCTCCATGTGCTGTGTAATTGGCAAATCCAACACCTTCGCTTACATTTTGAATAATTTGTGTAGCACTGTTACCAGAAGCAGGATATAAGTAACTTGAACAGTTAAATCCGTTGGTTGAATTAAAATAAGTAGAGGTAGCGTAATTTACCTGACCATTTCCCCAGGTCGGAGAATGACCCGAATTATCAACGCCGGCAACCAATACCACATTGTTTAAAAATGATTTATCAGGCATTAAATATTGTTCATATTCAAGCGTTTTATTAATTTGTGGTTGTAATTGTGTAAAGTTGGTTGCAGAAAATCTCCCATAATACATTTCCGGAAAAAAATCACCGGTATATTCGCAAAAGTATAAATCAGTTTTATGAGTTCCGGTCGTTCCGTTAAAAGATGGGAGTTGAGCAACATCACCAACGAAAAGTACATAGGTAGGAGCAGGATCACTTGCTGTACCTGCATTGTACAAAGACTGTAGGTAAGCTTTTATTGATGTTGTAGTAGTTCCGACTGCTGCATTGTTTGTATAGGCTTCAATTACCTTAAATCCTTTCATGGTTTTCCATTGAACAAAAGGCTGTAAAATTGACTGAAACATTGGGTTTGAAACTATCACGTACTTAACCGGATATTTTGAAAGGGAGTCTCTGGTATTTCCAATAGATATATTATTTAATAATTTTGATTGAAAACTACTGAAAAAAGGAGAATAGTTTTTATCTTTAGATGCTTTAGTAGCAGCTAAATCAGCATTTTCAAAACTAATTTCAGCTTCAATGTTGGTATACACTTTAATGGTATTGCTCACAGGATTGTACTGAACCGGCGAAATATTCAAACGGCCGATTTTAACTCCCCTCATAATTCCCAATTGATCTACACTTACCAATGGCAAGGCTAAATATTGATTTTTAGAATATACATCCTGATTATATACCAATTCTTTTTTACTATCATCGTTTTTTGAAACTGGTGGCTGAACCGGAATTAATTTACCAATATAGCCCAATGTATTTAGATTATATGTCTTAACCTGAGTATTTTTTATAACAACGCGAACTGTTGCACCTATCGGAATTTCAATTAAATTGCGTAATACAGGAAATTGAGGACTACCTATTTCGTTTCCGGGAGTATATCCGGATAATTCAATATGTGTAAACATTCCTTTATCTGTAACTATTGTGGCAAAGTTAATTTCGGACAAGGTGTTTTTTACTACAAAATTTGTTTCAGAATTCTCTCTTATAATCAGCCCTGATTTTTCTTCAATTCCTGTTTTAAGCGATTGTGAATGAGTATTATAAAAAGATAATATCAAAAGCAGAATGCACAATGCAGTTATTTTTCTCATATTTATTTTAGTTAATTTAAAGCAGTTAATCCGTAATAATTTGATTCTTAAAAATATATCGGATTTAATATAAGTTACAAAAATACATTTTATTTCATTCAAAATCTGTTAATTGTAAAAAAATATTTTATATTGATAGTTTTTTAAGTTTATTAAAC
>CAIUKU010000108.1 GCA_903899825.1 uncultured Bacteroidales bacterium
AGCAAAGATAAAAATTCTACAGCCGATGATATGAATGAGAAAGCTGATTTAGTAGCTTTATCTCAAAATGAAGCTTTTGCTCAAATGACTTTTGAAAGTGTTGACCAGATTGCTGATGAAGTTTATGCAAGCTTATCATCTTCAACTAAATCAACCCAAAATTCGAATTCTATTCTAAGTCCTTGTGCAACTAAAACCCTGGATACGCTTTCAGTTCCTCATATCCTTTCCATTGATTTCGGCACAACGAATTGTTTATGCAATGATGGTAAATACAGAAGAGGACAAATCATCATTTCATTTGTGGGTCATTACAGGGATTCAGGTTCTGTGCATTCCACCACTTTTAATAACTTTTTTGTAAATGACAACCATGTAATGGGTAACAGAATAAGGCTTAACAACGGCAAAAATACAGCAGGCCACTTTACTGTATTAACTACAGTCAATAGTACTATTATTTTTAATGCAACTAACGATACTTTAACCTGGAATGCGAATCACACCAAAGAATGGCTACATGGATACTGGAGCCCTAATTTTATTGATGATTCTTATTTAATCACAGGAAACTCAAATGGAAGCAAACCAAATGGTGTTACTTACAATAAGACGATACTGATTCCTCTGAAAAGGATATATTCTTGCTTTTATTTCGTGAGTGGATCTGTTCAGATTCAACAATCCAACAAACCAACAAAGATAATTGATTATGGAAACGGTAATTGTAATCCCTGGGCTACTGTTACAATAAATGGTGTTACTCATACCATTCATCTGTAATATTCATTTATCGACTTAATTTAAATTGGTGAAGGCTGTTTCGATATTGAAACAGCCTTCATTGTTATAGAAGCTTCTCAAATTCAATCAATTTCATTTTTATTTCATCTGTAAGCAATAACTTGGTAGTATGAATAAAATCATAATAAACAATTATATCCTGAGCTTCTGCAATTATTTCATTCTGCTCGTTAAAAATTTCATGCAAAATGCTAAAACTTGTATTTTTAATTGAATCAGCTTTTGAGTAAATATACACCTGTCCGGGATAAAATAAAGGTTTTATAAACTGACAGTTAGTGGCTGCCAGTATAGGTCCGATTTTGCATTCATGATAAATCTGTAACATACCAATTGCTTCCAGATAATTGGCTCTTGCGGATTGTACATATTTTAGGATGGATAAATTATTAATATGTCCAAAAAGATCCATTTCGCTCCAGTCAATGCGTAATTCAAGTTTTATTTTAGGGTCTTCCATCTTTATAATTTACAAATTATTTTTTAGTTAACTACTAGAACCAATTTCTCTAACCTCCACACTATTATCTTCTGCCAACAAAATTGGGCAAGATTTTGCCAGTTCTGCAGCTTCTTTTAAATTATTAGCTTTAACTAGGATGTAACCAGCTACAGAAACTTTGTTTTCTATAATAATACCATCGTTTATTCCATTTTTTTTCACAACTTTCCCAGATGGAGATAAATGATTTCCTCCTTCTGTAAGTTGATTTATGGCTGCTATACTATCAATCCATTGTTTCCATTGAATCATATACTGCTGCATTTGTTCTTTGGTAGGCTGAGCTTCTTTGTTGCTTATGTCCAGCCTGAAAATTAATATATATTCCTTCATCTGAGATTGATAAAAGTTTTGTATTTAAAAATCTAATTATATTTGAAGATAATCATTCAATGCTAATTGAAGATCGTGTATTGGTTTAAGGGAGATTTCAGTACCACTTTCTCCGTTAAGCGAATAATCAAAAGGATTATCGATATCCTTAATTAACAAAAACATATAATAAATCAAAAATGTAACCAACAATGTTAAAAAAACAGATACATAAAAAGGTTCAATTTTTATAATGATTAAACCAAATGCAGTTAAAAATCCCATTGTTTGAACAATTGCGTAAGCAGGTCCTATAAAATCTGTATCTCTTATGGTATCAATTCTTAATATTAATTTTCTGAGTATGTTTTGCTCATTCTTTAATTTGATAATATAATTTGCCTGTACACCTTCCTTGTCGAGTTGAATAAAAAATTCATTCATGCTGCTGATTTTATTCAATATTATTACAGTTCTTTCTTTTCTGTAAAACCAATCGATGATAGATGACACCAGCATCTTCTGATATTCCAATAGTTGTAATGCTGATTCTGAGTTTTTGATTTTATAAATTGTATAAGCATCATCCGTTAGTGTTTTAATAGAAGCTGCAATTTCACCGGGAAGTTTTTCACTTTCTTTATAATCAGAAAGTACACCACTGATGAGGAAGCCGATCAGAAATATTGTTCCGGCAACCAGACTTGTAAAGAGTGCATTCAGTTCCATGATTTCAAAACCGAATCTGTGAGAAATGTATTTAAAAACAGCTGTTAAAAGAATCAATGGCATTATCTTGATTGCAATAGACCATTTCTTCCAAATTCTTCTAGTATAAGGTTTTATGACTGAATTCATTTTTTAATTTTTAACGAATTGATTCTTTTAATATAAATTTTAATGAAATAGTATGAATTTATTCTCAAATTGTAATAAAAGACTATTTATTAATAACACTTAAGATACAAAAGTATATAATTATTTCCATTGAAGCAAATAGCCATTTTGAGTTGACGGTGAATTTTAGCATATTAAACTTTTTTTATGAAACTTTATCATTTTTCCTTAAAATATCTTAAATCTGAGATTTTCTTTCGGGCTAGTTATTACAATATTAAAAAACAAATCGTAAAATAATTAAAGTATAAAAAAAATGTCTTATTTTGCAGAAGTAAAAATATAAAATGAATGTCAGGAAAAGATAATGGATTCGTATTGAGAATTTTAGACAAAGCAATTACGGCATTCCGACCGCAACCCATTGTTACTGATGTAGAAGTATTGCCCTTTAAGCGGCGAATGGATCCTCAGACTGCTATTGCAACACTTGTTGATGGAAACTTTGTTTTGATCGTAGATTTCTACAGTACCGGACTTATTTTACTGAATGCGATGAAGGAATATCTTAAGAAAAAATATCCCGGCGCCAGTTTTCAGTCGCAACGTGAATTTCGTTCTGTATTTCGCGAACTTTCGCAGCGAATTTTGCTGGTTGTAAAGCAACATCAAATTGAAGTCAGAAAAGCACCCGAAATAGGCTGGTTAAAAATTCTTTATCCTGAACTGCCGGAGTTTTTATTGCCTTTTCCACAGCTTCAGGGTCTTAACAGTGCCTGGCAATGGTATCAGAAAGGGATAAGTATTCCAGTGCTGGATCAGAAAATTCATCCCTGGTACGGAACATATTTCCCTACACGCTTTGAACACCTCCAGCTTTTCGATCAATGGTTGACAACCTATACCAAGCCTAAAAACTCAGCCTTTGATATTGGTGCCGGTAGTGGTATACTTAGTCTGATGTTGTTGAAACATGGTTTTAAAAAACTGATTGCTACCGATACCAATCCAAATGCCATCATAGGCTTACACGAGACCTTCACAACAAATAATAAGATACTGCAAACTACATTGCTCTTAGGTGATTTGTTTGCCAATGATGTATCGGAAACAGATTTCATCGTATTTAATCCTCCCTGGCTGCCTGCAACCTATGACACCGAGGGCATCGACAATGCCATTTATTATGACAAGGATTTGTTTCCTCGTTTTTTTGCGGAAGCCAAAAAGCATCTCACAGCGGATGGAAGCATAGTACTTTTGTTTTCGAACCTGGGTGAAATAACGGAACAACAGGCTGAGCATCCGATAAAAGCTGAACTATCCAAAGGTGGAAGATTCCAAAAGGAAACAATGCTACAAATGAAAGTAGGAGCAGCTTCAACTCAAACCAAAAGAAAACAGCACTGGCGTGATGATGAAATGGTAGAACTTTGGGTGCTGAAACTGAAAGAAAAGTAATTCTATTTTACAAAAAAGCAGAAATAAAAACATTTTTAATAGCATCTAAAACACTACTTTTGCAAACCGAAAAAATACTTATCCTATGAAATAATATTCAGATATTTTTTTTATTCGTCCAACACTAATTACAAAAAAGTGTTATATAACTATACATATTCTAAAATAATTTCAAAAACAAATCAATGAACTTCAAACCAGGAGATAAAGTAAAATTTTTAAATACCAGCGGTGGTGGAATAGTTACCAAAATACTCAGTACAACAATGGTAAATGTTGCCATAGAAGAAGGATTTGAAGTTCCTACGCTGGCAACAGAATTATTAAAAATCGATGAGAGTTCAGCCGGTGCCCGTTTATTCAATCAGGAATTCAATGTAAATCCAAATCTTATAAAAGCAGAAGAGGAAGAAATGGAAGATGATGGTAAATCAACCTTGCTAAAATCATACGGAAGCAGCAATCAGGTGGCCGGTATTTATCTGGCTTTTATTCCGCATGATCAGCGTTGGCTATTAACCGGAGATATTGATGTATGTATCATCAATCATTCTGAATTTCATACGCTTTTTAACTTTACATTGATGGATGATGATGGCAAATGCCATGGAATGGACTATGATGTTTTGGAACCTGAAAGTAAAAAAGTAATTACAACTATTGAAAGAGAAGATCTTGAATCATGGAGTGCGGGTAATGTTCAGGTATTATTTCATGCTGAACTAAAGGATCGCTTATTAACACCCATGAATGCAGATTTCAAAATCAAACCAAGCCGTTTCTACAAAGAAGAAAACTATATTGCTTCTTCTTTTCTTCAGGAAAAAGCCCTTGTTCTGACATTAGGAAAACTAACTGAAATCCCTGCGAATCAATCAAGATTTTCAAAAATACAATATAAGGATATACCTGATATTCAACAAAAAAAGGCAAAACAGGTAAAACCAGAATCCATACTGGATGCCCATCAATTGAATGCTTCAACCGCTGAAATTGACCTGCATATCGGCGAACTTGTAGAAGATTATTATTTACTTGACAATGCTGAAATGTTGAAAATTCAACTGGATTATTTTACTAAATGCTTAGCATCTGCATTTATCAATAAAACCCATAAACTGATTTTTATACATGGAGTTGGCAATGGAGTACTTAAAAATGAGATGATTAAAATCCTGAAAACTTATGAAAACCTTCATTACTTTGATACATCCATGGCAAAATATGGTGTCGGAGCAACGGAAGTTTTTATCAATCAAAATATTTAAGTAATGAAGGTCTTTATGTAAAATATGTTTTGGAATAAATGAAGACCTGAAAGTATGAAACTCAATTCATGTAATTATCGTTATGCAAAGACAAAACTGAAAATATTAAGATAAATCAGCCTAATACTTATCTGGTATTAGGCTGATTTATGTATTTATATTAAAAAGCCCTCACTTATTCAATTATTGTTTAACTTTTATGAGAAATTAAATATATAAAAACTTAATTATCAGGATACAGTATAAATGAATCTGATTACAAAAGACAAATTAAATTAATCCTGAATACAACGAATTGAATAACCTGATTTTTTATCGTTTTCGGCTGAATTTCTGTATAAATAGTTGCTAAAGTAAACCATGTTACAATTCCATGACGAATTATCAGTTCTGGCTGATGAGCTCCGCCAATTCCCCTGACTTCCGATATCTGTAAATTTACCATCTGGTGTACGGCAACCTCCCGGAAGTGCGTTAAATCCAGTTTCATTGGTAGCTTCATTATTAGCATTTCCCCAGTGAATACTTCCTTTTTCTTTCAATTTTGCGCCGGCAATATTATAACCACCTAAAAAGTTTTCCAAAGTTTCCCATTCCATATTTGTAGGAACATGCCATCCAGTTGGAGCTATGTTTCTTGAATTTATAACTGCATAATAATTATATAATCTACCATAAGTTTCTACATAACTGTTATCGTTATTATAATTGCAATAATAAGCTGTTGCAAAATTTCCCCATTCAGTACTGTCAGTAACATTTAAAATTGCTTCTCCATTTCTGAAATGAGTTGTTTTTAGGTTTTCCACCATCCATACCTGAGATCCAATTCGAACAGTATGATAAATATTACCATCAATGTCTGCTACTAATAATGAGGGTGAAGATACGTTTGGTTCAGCTTCATCTTTTTTGCAACTGCTGCTTAGAAATGTAAAAAATCCAAGAATTAGAATTAGTGATAAATTAAATTTGCTTGCTTTTTTCATAAATTAAATTTTTAATTGTTTTTTTTATAGAAATAACATTTATTTAACAACAAATTTTATGCCATATTTAAAATCTCAAAAACATTATATCAAGAAATAAAATGCTTAATTATTTAAAACTTTTTTAAAAAAATGTCAGTTAAAATTATTCAATATTAAAGTTTTATCTTTACATCAGACTAAAAAACTATGAAATATTTTATTAATTTTGCAAATGAAAACAACAGTTCGTTCTATCGCTGTTTTGCTTAAGCAGAAAAGAGGAAAGTCCGGGCAACACAGAGCGCCATACTTCCTAACGGGAAGGTGTTCCGGGCAACCGGGGCAACAGCCAGTGCCACAGAAAATGACCGTCCCGCCAATGGCGGGATAAGGGTGAAAATGTGAGGTAAGAGCTCACGTCTCAGATTGGTGACAGTTTGGGAGGGTAAACCTTATGGGTTGAAAGACCAAATATACCGGTTGCTAAGGACTGCTCGTCCGATGCCGGGGGGTAGGTCGTTAGAAACTACCGGTGACGGTAGTCTTAGATAAATGATAGAAGTCCCATTGGGATACAGAACCCGGCTTATAGAACTGTTGTTTTTTTTTATTAAATTTCATCAATAAAATAAAAAATATTACTTTTGCAACGATGAAAAGAATAATCAAGCTTTTATTAAGCTCTATTGCTGTGATAGTTTTCCTGACTTCTTCAACAGGAATAAGCTTTGTTATTCATCATTGTTCTGATAATAATACCAGTGAATTTCATTTATTTGTAAGTGATTTCCAATGCAATCATGAAAAACCAGAAAGTTGTTGTACTCAGTCCCAAGATCCTATCCACAACAGCCACGATTGCAAAATAAACAAACACCATAATTGTTGTTCAAACACCAAAGGATTCATTAAGGTAAATGATCATTTTAATTTTTACCGAAATCATTTTAAATTCTTTCCTCCCCTATTTTCTGATTTGAACTGCATATCATCCATTAAGCTTAATAGCTTATTTATCATCTATTCATATGAAAGCATCAGTCCTCCTGATATCCTATATGGAGATGTAATATCTACACACATCTCACAGTTTCTTATTTGATTCTTTACTTTTATTCCAGTAACTCTAAGTACTCTAAGTGCTCTAAGTACTCATTTTAGGTACTTCATTAAAAAAATCAAATATTTAACCATAAGATTTCATTATGATAGAACATATCATTCGATTTTCGATTAAGAATAAATTCATAATTGGATTATTCATGGTGGCATTAATTGCAATGGGAGTGTATTCACTTATGCGATTGCCCATTGATGCCATCCCCGATATTACCAATAATCAGGTCCAGGTAATATCGCTTGCACCCTCGCTGGCAGTGCAGGAAGTGGAAAGTTTTATTACAGCTCCAATCGAAGTAGCAGTTGCCAATATCCCTGATATTGTTGAACTACGTTCAATTTCCCGTTTGGGATTATCGGTAGTTACCATTGTATTCAAAGATAATGTTGACCTTTACTGGGCACGACAGCAGCTAAGTGAACGCCTGAAGGAAGCGGAAGAAGAAATACCTGCAGGATTGGCAAAAATCTCGCTAGCCCCTATTTCTTCAGGGCTGGGAGAAATATTTCAGTACCGGCTTGCAGTAGATAAAGGGCTGGAGGAAAAGTACAATCCCATGGAACTTCGCACCATACAGGACTGGATTGTGCGCCGTGAGATGCTCGGTACTCCGGGTGTAGCAGATATTAATAGTTATGGTGGTTTTGTAAAACAATACGAAATAGCAGTAAACCCAGAACGATTGAGAGGCATGAACATCAGCCTGACTGATATTTTTGTTGCACTTGAAAAGAACAACGAAAATACCGGGAGTGCCTATATCGATAAAAAACCAAATGCTTATTTTATCCGCGGCATTGGTCTGGTTAAAACCATCGCTGATATCGAAAAAATTGTAGTAAAAAACAATGCATCCGGCATTCCTGTATTAATTAGAGATATAGCCAGTGTACAATTTGGAAGTGCAACCCGTTATGGTGCATTTGTGGTTGATACTTCCGAGGCAGTTGGCGGAGTGGTAATGATGCTTAAAGGTGCCAATGCACATGAAGTAATTGATGATGTTCAGGAAAGAATTATTTCCATTCAAAAATCATTACCAAAAGGCGTGACAATAGAACCATTTCTTAAACGCTCGGACCTTGTGAGCAGGGCTATAAATACAGTTTCAAGAAATCTTATAGAAGGAGCATTAATCGTTATTTTCATTCTGGTTTTAATGTTGGGCAATATGCGGGCCGGACTTATCGTAGCTTCTGTAATTCCGCTTTCAATGTTATTTGCCATATCGCTGATGAATCTCTTTGGGGTTTCCGGTAATCTGATGAGTCTGGGAGCCATTGACTTCGGCCTGATTGTAGATGGTGCAGTGATTATTGTGGAAAGTGTTGTTCACCGGATTTCTAAAAGCAAGACACATCATGTGGGTATTGAACGGCTTTCGCAGGATCAGATGGATGAAAACGTTTTTGAATCTGCAAAACGAATGATGAGCTCTGCTACTTTTGGACAAATCATTATCCTAATCGTGTACCTGCCAATTATGGCATTGGTAGGCATTGAAGGTAAGATGTTCCGTCCGATGGCCCAGGTTGTTGCTTTTGCACTCTTAGGTGCTACAATCCTTTCACTTACTTATGTTCCCATGGCTTCAGCTTTGTTTCTGAGTAAGAAAACCGAACAAAAGCCTAATTTCTCGGATACCTTGATGGAATGGATCAATAAAATATTCAACCCTGCCATAATATTTGCTATTAAGCACAAAATACTGGTTTCAGTTTCAGCAACAGGTTTGTTTATATTCAGTTTATTCATATTCAGTCAATTGGGCGGAGAATTTATCCCACAGCTTGAAGAAGGTGATTTAGCTGCCGGAGTTATGACACTGCAGGGTGGTTCACTTTCCAATACCGTTGAAATGGTTCAAAAAGCCAATAAGATCTTACTGGAGAATTTCCCTGAAGTAAAACATGCAGTTTGTAAAATCGGTGCCGGAGAAATACCTACAGACCCTACTCCAATGGAAACCGGAGATTATATCATTACACTCAAAGATAAAAGTGAATGGACTTCTGCAAAAACCCGTGAAGAACTGGTTGCCAAAATGGAAGAAAAACTGGTAAGTCTTGCCGGTGTTAAATTTGAATTCCAGCAACCAATACAAATGCGTTTCAATGAACTGATGACAGGAAGCAAGCAGGATGTTGCCATTAAAATATTTGGTGACAATCTTACAACCCTTGCTGACAAGGCAGAAGAAGTAGAAAGAATCATTCATAATGTAGAAGGCGTTGAAGATATTAATGTTGAAAAAGTAACCGGTCTGGCACAGGTACAGATCAATTTTAACCGCGACCGCCTGGCTCAATACGGACTTTCAGTGGACGATGCCAACCGTATTTTGAGAGCAGCTTTTGCAGGCAGTCAGGCTGGAGTAGTTTATGATGAAGAAAAACGTTTTGGCCTGGTGGTTCGTTTGGATAAGGATTACCGTCAAAGTCTGAACGACGTTAAAAACCTTACAGTATCATTGCCAAATGGTGGTCAGATTCCGTTTGAACAGGTGGCAGATATCAGCATACAATCAGGTCCGGCCCAGGTATCCAGGGAAAGCACCAAACGCAGAATTACAATTGGCTTTAATGTCAGAAACCGGGATGTTGAAGGTGTTATTGAAGATGTTACTGCTAAAATTGATAAACAGTTAAAATTCCCCAGCGGGTATTATGTATCTTATGGAGGACAGTTTAAAAACCTGGAAGCTGCCAAAAACCGACTGGCAATTGCAGTTCCAGTTGCCCTGCTTTTAATTTTTGTATTGTTGTATTTTTCTTTTCATTCTGTAAAACAATCCTTGCTTATTTTTACAGCTGTGCCAATGTCGGCAATCGGAGGAGTAATGGCACTCTGGATGCGTGGAATGAACTTTTCAATATCTGCAGGTATTGGATTTATTGCTTTATTTGGTGTAGCAGTGTTGAATGGTATTGTGTTGATTGCCGAGTTTAACCGGCTTGAAAAAGAAGGCTATACAGACATTACCGAAAGAGTGCTTAAAGGTTTAAAAACACGTTTGCGTCCGGTTATTATGACAGCAGCCGTTGCTTCACTGGGTTTTTTGCCAATGGCATTGTCGAACTCTGCCGGAGCTGAAGTGCAAAAACCATTGGCAACTGTAGTTATTGGTGGACTTATTACTGCAACTTTGCTTACCTTAATTATTCTTCCTGTGTTTTATATTATTTTCTCATCCCGTAAGTTCAGGATATTATTTAAAAGAAAATCAATGAAAGTTCTTTCAATGCTATTCTTTTTTTGTATTGCTTCTCTATTGAATAATACGATTCAAGCACAACAATCAAAAGTAATAAATCTGCAAACTGCTATTCAAATGGCTTTAGACAATAACTTAAGCATTCGTTCTTCAGCTTTTGCCGTTGATGAACAAAAAGCATTGAAAGGAGCTAGCTGGGACATCAGTAAAACCAATATAGAATTCCAGTATGGTCAGTTTAATTCATTTACCAAAGACAACAGTTTTACGGTTTCACAATCCATTGCATTTCCTACAGTTTATATCCATCAAAATAAGCTGGCAAATGCAAAATTAAAAAGCAGTGAATGGCAGCACAAAGCTTCGCAACTTGAAATAGTGACAGAGGTAAAGCAGGTTTACTGGCAACTTGCTTATCTTTATTCTAAACAAAAACTGCTGAAATATCAGGACAGTTTGTTTTCAGGATTTCAAAGAGCAGCCGAATTAAGGGCCAATTCAGGTGAAACCAATAAACTCGAAATGATTACTGCACGTTCGCAAAGCATGGAAGTTAAAAACCAGTTGAATCAGAATACTGCTGATATTGGGATAGCTGTGCGAAAATTGCAGACACTGCTAAATACTGACCAATTAATGTATACTGCCGATACTGTTCTGAAAAGGATCAATTATACAGTGCTTCCGGCTACATCTGAAATTAACGGCAACCCCTCACTGGGATATATGCAACAGCAAGTTGAAGTTTCCAACAGTGAAAAGAAACTGGAATGCAGCCGTATGATGCCCGATTTCAGCATTGGATATTTCAGCCAAACCATCAGAGGAACACAGGATGTAAACGGCATTCCTCAAGTATTCGGAGCTGCTGATCGTTTTACCGGTATACAGGCAGGTATAAGTATTCCATTATGGTTTGTTCCCTATACATCCAGAATTAAAGCAGCTAAAATCAACGAAAAGATGGCTGCTACCAATACAGAAAATTACACAAAATCCCTTACTGATCATTTTCGTTCGTTGCAGGATGAATATTTTAAATCCCTCGGAAGTGTTAATTATTATGAAGGGCAGGCAAATCCGGAAGCGGATCTGATAATAGAGCAGTCAACCCGTATCTATAAATCAGGTGCCATGGATTATCTTGATTTTGTGCTGAATATCAACAGGGCACTGAGTATCAAACAAAATTACCTGGATGCCATCCATAACTTTAATCAAACCATTATTAATATTGAATTTATAACAGGAAAAACGTTTTAATAATTATGAATTATAAATGATGAATTATGAATCAAAGTCGTTTAGTTAAGGTTTTTTTATTATCAAAAGATTTAAACGCAAAGAACGCTGAGAATTCGCAAAGCGTCGCAGAGGTTTGTTTTGTTGATTCTCTTTGTGGAACTCTGTGTAAAATTTTGTGGAACTTTGTGGTTTAATGAGATATTTACTTTTAACTAAACTGCATTGAATTATGAATTATGAATATTTATACGCTAAATAATAAAAATATGAGAAAGAAAAAATTAATTACAATTATATGCTTACTATCCGTTTTTATTGCAGTAACTTCCTGCAAAAGCGGTGCAAAAGACAAAGAAGAAGCAGAGAATACTGAAGTAATTCCGGAAGATATTGTTGAAATGCGCGAAGACCAGATAAAACTTGCCAATATAGAGACGGGTACAATAGAAATGCGTTCATTGAGCGGAACATTAAAGGTAAATGGTTTAGTAGCTGTGGCTCCCCAAAATTTTGCAACAGTTTGCGCTCCCATGGGTGGTTTTGTGAGAACCACTACCCTTATTCCCGGCAATACCGTCAGCAAAGGTCAGGTAGTGGCTGTGATCGAAAATCAGGATTTTATTGATATTCAGCAAAATTTTCTGGAAGCCAGAAACAAACTTGAATTTGCCGAAACAGATTACAAACGTCACAATGATTTGTACAAAAATGACGTGTATTCACAAAAAAACCTGCAACAGCTTACCGCCGATTACAAAAACCTGAAAGCCCAGGTTAAAGCACTCACACAGAAACTGGCCCTCATTGGCATAAATGCAGCCAATCTTACAGAGGACAATATCAGCCGCGAAGTTAAACTGCTGGCCCCTATCAGTGGCTATGTAAAAACAGTAAATGTAAACCTTGGTAAATATGTTACTCCTTCGGATGTGATGTTCGAAATTGTAAATACCGACCATTTGTTTCTTGAACTTACCCTGTTCGAAAAAGATGCCGCTAAGGTTGCCAATGGACAGAATATTAAATTTCAAATCAATA
Source organism: uncultured Bacteroidales bacterium (assembly GCA_903899825.1). Lineage (GTDB taxonomy): Bacteria > Bacteroidota > Bacteroidia > Bacteroidales > JACABE01 > JACABE01. The sequence goes on from CAIUKU010000108.1 coordinate 12,773, forward strand.
ATGAAACAGATCAACATGATGCTGTAATTTATCAAACCGGAAAATCCATTAATCCCGACAAAACCTATAAAGTCTATGCCAATGTAACGGATGAATGTAAGAATATTATTCCGGGTATGTATGTAAATGCCATTATTGAAGCAACAAGTAATAAGGTTACAGCCCTGCCATCTGAGGCTATAGTAAGTTTCGATGATAAAGACTACATCTTTGTTTTTGATAAAAACAAAACCGAAGATGGCAAGCCTTTTACTGAATACCGTATGATAGAAGTACAAAAAGGAATCAGCGAAGGAGGCTTTACCGAAATTATACTGCCAAAGGACTTCGATATCAGCAAGGCTAAGGTGGTTGTGAAGGGTGCTTATAACCTGCTTTCGGCTAAGAAAAATGCAGGGGAAATGGCGTGTTAGTGGAAGTTGGTGATTTGGTGAGTTAGTGATTTGTAATATATATGAATAGTCAACCCTGTCAGGGCTCGGAGTCCTGACAGGGTTTGTAATTAAAAACTTACTGGTATAAATACGCTCTTGAGTTTATAAAAAGTCCCGAAAGTGTGCGATGCAACATATAGCATCAGATAATAACAATATATCACCTTTTACAAATAAAATCTATCTACCAATGTTCAAAAATTTATATAATACAACTAAAAAACAACGATGAAAAAACTTTACATTTTAATTTTTCTTTCTTTAATTGGATTGAGTAATGTATTCGCACAAATACCAACAAACGGTTTACTGGCCTGGTATCAATTTAACGGGAATGCATTGGATTCGAGTGGCAATAACAACCATGGCAACATAAGCGGTCCTGTTCCAACAACAGACAGGTGGGGTCGTCAGGACAAAGCGCTCATGTTTAACGGCTATGGTCAATATGTAAGTGTCGCTAACAATGTATGGAGTAATGCGCTTACATTGTCTGCATGGATATATGTCAATGACTTTGGCTCAACAAGTACACAGTCATCAGGAAAGGGGATTTTCTTTAAGGCACCCAATACTGGTTACAATCAGGATTATGATTTAAATGTCGGTTATGATGCAAATGCGGATGCCAGAGCTTGTTTTGTTTTCGGACAAGGTTCAACCCAATACCTGGCATTGATCAGTAACAGTATTTTACAAACCAATCAATGGTATTTAATTACAGCTACCCGAGAAAATGGAGTTGCAAAATTGTATATAAACGGGAATTTAGATAAAACGGCTAACTATACATTTACTCCGTATAATCAAAACCATAATTTAACCCTTGGAATGACAAATGCAAGTATACAGTCATTTAGCGGAAAATTGGATGAAATGCGGATTTATAACAGAGCTTTAAATGTTCAGGAAATTGCAGCAATCTATAACGAACAACCTTATGTTGGAATACTAGCTTGGTATCCGTGCAATGGCAATGCTTCTGATTCCAGTGGTAATAATCTTAATGGGAGTGTTTATGGTGCGGTCCCTACAACAGACAGATTTAATAATCCAAACAAAGCACTCCTTTTTAATGGATATGCACAATATATAGATGTACCTTATGATATCTGGAGCAATAATCTTACCTTATCCGCCTGGATTTATGTTAATGACTTTGGCTCTACGAGTTCCTCGAATGCCGGTAAGTTAATTTTCTTTAAAGCACCCAATACCGGCACCAATATTGATTATATGTTGAGTGTTGGTTATGATGCAAATAGCGATGCAAGGGTTTCGTTTAACTTCGGACAAGGATCTTCTCAGTATCTGGCAATAATGAGTAACAGTATATTGCAAACAAATCAGTGGTATTTAATTACTGCAAGCAGAGAAAATGGTGTTGCCAAATTATATATCAATGCTAATTTAGACGCAACTACAAATTATTCTTTTACACCCATCAATCAAAGTTTTAATCTGAAATTAGGAATTTCTCATGCAAATGAACAATCTTTTAACGGGAAATTGGATGAACTCAGAATTTATAATTATGCTTTAAATGCAGGACAAATCACTGGACTGTACACCTCTGTTAATGAGAATATTGAAACGGGAAAAACAATAAATATATTTCCCAATCCAGCCACCTCTAAGCTAAGCATTAACCTACAAGAATTCAAAAACTTACAAAACAATACCCTATCCATTTATAATATCCAAGGCCAACTACTCTTACAGCAAGAAATAACACAGCTACAAACAGAACTTAATATAGCATCATTAGCCAAAGGCATATATATAGTAAAAATAAACAATGATAAGCAAAGCATGCATAGTAAATTTGTGAAAGAATAGGAGTTACTCAACCCTATCAGGGCTCGAAGCCCTGACAGGGTTTTCTGAATCTACCGTTAACTTGTTTAATATTGCCTTTAACTGATTATGTATTCTAATACTATTAAAACAATTAGCTTTGTATGATCTAAAAAATTAAGAGCTAGAATTAACAAAAAAACGAAGGTATGAAAAAAGTTTACATATTAATAATTTCACTATTTTTAGGTAATATTGTGAATGCACAATGGCATGAATTTGTTATTTTACATACGTATGGTGGTGATGTATTAAGTGATGTGAATTTTATTTCAGAGAACAATGGTATGTATAGTTATACAAAATTTCAATCACCAGGTTCCGGATCGTTGATGTGGCTTTTGCGTACAAATGATTATGGAAAAAATTGGTATGAAGTTGATTACATCTTTGGACAATTTACCGGTTCAAATGGTATATATACTGTAAAAAATCAAAATACTTTTTATCATGCTACTTTAACAATGCTTAAAAAAACAGATAACAATGGAATTTCATGGAATATTACAATTCCTTGCTATAATTGTTTAGATTTTTATGCTAAAGATACATCTCATCTTTTTTCTATTGAAGATGGTACATTAAATAAATATATAAATGGAACAGTTTCAAGAATTAATAATAATCTAATTGGATATCCAAACTCTATCGTATTTTCAAACAATGATACAGGTTATATAGCAACATCAGCAATATTATATTCAGGAAATCATTCAACTATTTATAAAACGATTGATGGAGGATCAAACTTTACAATTGTTTTTACTGATAGTACAATAAACATAAAAAAGTTGATTTTTACTTCCATAAATACAGCTTATGCTATTGCTGATTCAGGTAAAGTTATTAAATCTACAAATGCAGGTTTAAATTGGCAATTACTTTCTACGAATACCAATCTTAAATTAAACAGCATCTATTTTATTAATGACACAGTAGGATATATAGCTGGTAATTATGGATTAATTATGAAAACAATCGATGGTGGAAATACCTGGAATCAACAATTTACCAATACTATTGAAAATTTCTCTAAAATATTTTTTGTTAATGACACTACAGGATTTGCTTTAAGTGGTAAAAAACTATATACAAATAATATTAATCTGGGGATAAAAGATAAGAATGAAACTGATTATAATATATTTATTCATCCCAACCCTTCCATTGATAAATTAACTATAGATTTACAACAATTAAAACACCAGCAAAGCACAATCCTATCCATTTATAATATACAAGGCCAACTACTCTTACAGCAGGAAATAACACAGCCACAAACAGAACTTAACATAGCTGGAGAATCCGCGCAAAGTGTACCACTAATTCCGCGGCAAAGTGGTCCTCACATTCCGCAGTAAACTGGTCCACCTATTCCGCGGCAAACTGTACCGCCTAAAACACAAATTTGTCAGCTGTTTTTCAAACTGTATCTTG
>CAIUKU010000109.1 GCA_903899825.1 uncultured Bacteroidales bacterium
AGGTTGTTAAAAATGCGATTGAAGCAATTGAAGGATTGAAAGATAATATGTCTGTATTATTTGGCGGATTTGGGTTGTGTGGAATTCCAGAGAATTCTATTATGGCGCTGTATGATGCAGGTATAAAAGGACTAACTTGTATTTCAAACAATGCGGGTGTAGATGATTGGGGCTTAGGTTTATTGTTAAAGAAACATCAGATTGTTAAAATGATAGCTTCTTATGTTGGAGAGAACAAAGAATTTGAGCGACAGTTGTTATCAGGAGAACTAGAAGTCGAGTTAATCCCTCAGGGGACCCTGGCCGAACGTATCAGAGCTGGTGGTGCCGGAATTCCTGCTTTTTTTGTTCCTGCAGGATATGGAACAGAAGTGCAGGGAAATAAAGAAGTCAGGGAATACAACGGAAAAATGCACTTACTCGAAACTGGCATAGTTACAGATTTTGCTATTGTCAAAGCCTGGAAAGGTGATGAAAGCGGCAACCTGATTTACAGGAATACTGCTGCAAATTTTAATCATATGATGGCCACAGCAGGTAAAATAACCATAGCTGAAGTCGAAGAACTTGTACCTACAGGTACACTTGATCCTAATCAGATTCATACGCCCGGCATCTTTGTACAGCGTATTTTTCAGGGTATCAATTATCAGAAAAAAATTGAATTCATTACAACAAGAGATTAAAACATAAAAATCATTTTCAAACTGAAAAATAAATTTTAAAATTATGGCATTAGATAAAAACGGCATAGCAAAACGTATAGCTCAGGAACTAAAAGATGGTTTTTACGTTAATTTAGGAATTGGAATTCCAACACTTGTGGCAAATTATATCCCTTCCGGTATTGAAGTTATACTTCATTCTGAAAATGGATTATTAGGGATAGGACCTTTCCCGACCAGGGAAAATGTAGATCCTGATCTGATAAATGCAGGAAAACAGACTGTAACAACAATTCCCGGAGCTGCTTTTTTTGATTCAGCCAGCAGTTTTGGAATGATCAGAGGTGGTCATGTAGATTTAACGGTATTAGGTGCATTTGAAGTTTCAGAAAAAGGTGATATTGCCAGCTGGAAAGTACCCGGCAAACTGGTCAAAGGGATGGGAGGTGCAATGGACCTTGTAGCTGCTGCAAAATACATTATTGTTGCTATGCAACATACAGACAAAGAAGGAAAATCAAAATTATTGAAAAAATGCAGCCTTCCTCTGACAGGGGTCAATTGTGTAAAAAGAATTGTAACTGAAATAGCTGTAATTGACGTTACCAAATTTGGTTTTAAACTTATTGAAAGAGCTCCGGGTGTGAGTGTGGAAGAAATCGTCAGATCAACTGAAGGTAATTTGATTATTGAAGGAGAAATTCCTGAAATGAAAATATAAATTCTTTATTAAATTTTTTATTAACTATTAAAAATCAAATATATGCAATATCCAAAAAAAGTAACCATAGGTGATATCACTGTTAGAGATGGATTTCAACATGAGGAAAAATTCATCCCAACCGATGCAAAATTATGGCTGGCAGAAGAATTAATTCTTGCCGGATTTAAACATATTGAAACTACAAACTTTGGAAACCCTGTGGGTATGCCTCAGTTTAAAGATGCAGATGAACTCATGAAACGATTAAGATCCAGTAAAAAAATTGCGCATCTGATCAATAGTGTTTCAATAACTGCCATCACAATCAGAGAGAAAGCAGTTGAAAGAGCCATTGAAGCCAGAAAAAACGGATTCGGACCTGATAGAATTCTGCTGATGGTTTCTACTTCTGAATCTCATCACAAAAAAAATTCAGGACTTTCGCTGGATGAATACTGGAAAATGAGCGAAAAATGCATAAAAGATGCCCATGCTGCAGGTATAAAAGTAAACGGGACTGTTAGTACTATTTGGGGTTGTCCTATAGAAGGTCCGACAGATATGAAAAAAGCCATTGAATTTACCAAAAGATGGTTTGATATAGGCGCCAATGATGTAGAGCATGCTGATCATGATGGATCTGCATCGCCAAACCGGGTCTATGATTATTATTCAATGTTACTCGATCAAGTTCCAAGACCTGAAAAGCAAATTGTTCATTTTCATACAACCCGAGGATGGGGAATGGCAAATGTATTGGCTGCTCTACAGGCAGGAATGACTAATTTTGAAGCAACCATGGGTGGTATCGGTGGTCAACCTGCAAATTTTGTAAGTGGAGTTCCTGTTGCAGGTACTGGTGCTTACTATTATAAAGATCCTAATCTTGTGGGATTGGTTTCAACAGAGGACATGGTAGTTATGATGGATGAAATGGGAATAGATACGGGCCTTAATATTGACAAAGTGCTTGAAATCGGAAATATGGTCGAGAAAATTACCGGACGGAGATTGCGATCAGAAGCTATCAAAAATGGCAGAATCCCTAAAACATTGACTGGGAGACAATAATTTAAGATACAAAAATTCTTTTGACACTGAAGTTTTATTTGAATTAATTCATTATCGTTTTGAAGAAAAAACAAATTTAACAACTCTCAATAGAATATAAAACAATTAATTACAGAATTACAGACATTTAAAACATTCAACCATGGATCATCCTTTATTAAATGAACAACACCATCTTATCAGAGAATCTGTAAGAGATTTTGCTGAAAAAGAAATAAAACCCAAAGCAAAAGAACTGGACGACAAACAGGAATTCTCAGTCGATATTACACATAAAATGGGTGAGATTGGCTTATTTGGAATGATAGTTTCTCCTGACTATGGTGGTCAGGGGATGGACTATTTATCTTATATAATTGCTGTAGAGGAACTTGCAAGAATAGACAGTTCTCAGGCAGCTACAGTAGCTGCAGGTAATTCACTTGGCATGAATCCAATTTATTATTTTGGAAGTGAGGAACATAAGAAAAAATATTTACCTTTACTTTGCACTGGTAAAAAATTATGGGGTTTCGGATTGACAGAACCAAACGCCGGCTCTGATTCGAGAAACACAAAAACAAATGCAAAATTAATAGATGGAAATTGGGTAATCAATGGTTCAAAAATTTTTATCACTAATGCTTCAACCGAGATTACACTTGGTTCCACAGTACAGGTTGTTAGCGGAGAAAAAGGCAGTGGTAAAGAATTTTCAGCCATACTGGTTGAAAATGAAACACCAGGTTTTACAGTCAAAACAATGCACGATAAAATGATGTGGAGAGCCTCCAATACAGCTGAGCTATATTTTGACGATTGTAAGATTGATGAAAGCTGTATGCTTGGCAAACGTGGTGAAGGATCAAAAATTATGCTTAGTACACTTGATTGTGGAAGACTGGCCATCGGAGCGATGGGACTTGGACTTGCTCAGGGTGCATTTGAATTGGCATTGCAATATTCTCAGGATAGAGTTCAATTTGGAAAACCAATTTGCAAACAACAGATTATTTCTTTCAAACTTGCTGACATGGCACTTAAAGTTGAACTAGCCAGAAATTTGTTATACAAGGCTTGTTGGTTAAGAGATAACAATAAACCATTTGCATTGGAAGCTGCAATGTCGAAACTCTATTGTTCAGAAGTAGCAAAAGAAGTAGCAGATGAAGCTGTGCAGATACATGGTGGATATGGTTTAATGAAAGATTATGATATTGAAAGGTTTTATCGCGATCAAAGATTACTCCAGATTGGAGAAGGAACTTCTGAAATTCAGAGATTGGTTATATCCAGAAATATTGGATGTTGATTTTATTTTGAAGACCTTATTAAATCTAACATTATTCAATACAGCATTAAACTTAAGCTGTTTTACTGAAAATAAACCAGTTTGGTATTTATAAATTCTGAATTCATATTCAAATGAAATTAATAATTTAGCGGTTTATTTTCCTGAAACATTTGAAAAAAAATATTTAACCAATTATTTTACATTATATTGATTAACATTACAAATAATAATTCAAAAAAATATGAAACGTACCATGTGAATATATTCACACACGCCAGGATGATTATTTTGGCGAGTTCCCCCGATAAATCGGGGCAGGCTATCTGTACAAATAAATAAATTTTCAAAATAAACATATGAAACGTTTATGCCAAAATAATTTTGACACACAGACTGATGATTATTCAGGGAAAACCTAACAGGTTTTTGAAACCTGTTAGGTTTAAGATAATCAAATTAATGAAATACAGACAAATAACAAATTATAAACAGATGAAACATTCATGTCAAATCAATTTTGACACACAAGAGAATGATTATAGAGAAAACATAAACCATTGAAAAAATTAAAGTTAAAAAAATAGAACGCTGATGACGCGGATTCCTAAAGGAAGACACAGATAAAACGAATTTAAAATCAGCGTAAATCAGCGTTTCCCGAATCTTCGGGATCCGCATTATCCGCGTTCCAAATTTGAGCATGAAAATTATATTTTAACTTTTTTAGTGTTTTGTAACATCTTTTAAGTAACTAAAGATCAAGAAACAAATAAATATAAACACATGAAA
>CAIUKU010000110.1 GCA_903899825.1 uncultured Bacteroidales bacterium
TCGCCACCACCAACATCGGTCTGGCCGACCGTGTCGCTATCGACCTTGTCGGTCGACGAAACGTCGTTGCTGACCGAGTCGGTGTCACCAGCATCGCTGCCAGCGATCGAACCATCACCCGTACCACCCAGGTTAAAAGGTAAACCGTCTATCTGATCAGGTTCTTTTATCTTTCCGTTGGCTGATTCAAATTTTGAAAGATTCTCTTGTAAAGCTCTCAGTAAACGTTTGGCATGCTGAGGAGTAAGAATTATTCTTGATTTAACATTGGCTTTTGGAACTCCCGGCATCAGTTTAATAAAGTCAACAATAAATTCCGATTGAGAGTGAGTAATCACTGCTAAATTTGAATAAATTCCTTCTGCAACTTCTGCACTTAACTCAATATTTAATTGATTTTGTTCATCTTGTTGATTCATAACTATTGGTTTTTACGGTTCATTAATTCATTCATATCTTCACTGGAACCTACGATTAAACTTTCGTATTCTCTTAAGCCGGTTCCGGCAGGAATCAAATGTCCAACCAAAACATTTTCTTTCAGACCGATTAAATTATCGGTTTTTGCACTGATAGTGGCTTCGGTAAGTACTTTAGTAGTTTCCTGGAAAGAAGCTGCCGATAAGAAGCTCTTGGTTTGCAGTGAAGCTTTTGTAATACCCTGTAATACCTGACGGGCAGTAGCTGGTTGCGCATCTCTTGATTCTACCAACATTTTGTCTTTGCGTTTTAATGTTGAATTTTCATCTCTGATTTTACGCGCACTTACAATTTGTCCAGCTTTGTATATATCAGAATCACCAGGATTTTCAATTACTCTTTTACCAAAAATTTCATCATTTTCTTCCTGGAAATCAATTTTGTTAACCAATTCGCCTTCAAGGAATTTAGTATCACCAGGATCCGCGACTTCTACTTTACGCATCATTTGTCGAACAATGACCTCGTAATGTTTGTCGTTGATTTTCACACCCTGCAAACGGTAAACCTCCTGAATTTCATTCACAATGTATTCCTGAACTTTCATAGGTCCTTTGATGGCAAGAATATCAGAAGGAGTCATAGCACCTTCTGAAAGCGGTGTTCCTGCTTTAACATAGTCATTTTCCTGGGCAAGAATCTGTTTTGAAGTAGGAATAAGATAGGTTTTTTCTTCGCCTGTTTTAGAGGTAATAATAACTTCTCTGTTGCCCCTTTTAAGTTTCTTGCTAAATGAAACAACACCATCAATTTCTGATACAACAGCAGGATCAGAAGGATTACGTGCTTCAAAAAGTTCAGTTACACGTGGCAAACCACCAGTGATATCACCTGATTTTCCAAATGCTCTTGGAATTTTTGCAATGGTTTCTCCGGCAACAATTTTCTTACCTTCTTCACAGCTGATGTGAGCTCCAACTGGTATATCATAAATCTTCAATACTTCACCAGATGCAGAAAGTATGCTGATTGAAGGATTTTTTGATTTTTGACGTGTTTCAATAACAACTTTATCCTGATAACCGGTTTGGTCATCTGATTCAATTCTGTATGTAACACCTTCAATAATATTATCAAAAGAAACTTTTCCGGCAACTTCCGATAAAATAACGGCATTGTATGGATCCCAGTCAGCAATCATCGTACCTTTTTTCAAATCACTTCCATTCTGGACATATAAATTTGACCCATAAGGAATAAAACTGGAGGTTAAAATGATACGGGTATTTTTATCAACAATTCTCATTTCAGCAGAACGACCGATAACAACTTCATATTTTCTGCCATCAGTGTTTGCAAATTCAACTGAACGTAATTCATCAATTTCGAGAACACCATCATATTTAGCTTCAATTCTTGAAGAAATAGCAATATTGGATGCAGTTCCCCCAACGTGGAAAGTTCTAAGTGTTAACTGAGTTCCTGGTTCACCAATTGACTGAGCTGCGATAACACCAACAGCTTCACCTTTTTGAACCATTCTTCCGGTTGCAAGGTTACGTCCGTAACATTTTGCACAAACACCTTTTTTAGATTCGCAGGTTAATACCGAACGTATTTCAACTTCTTCTATTGGAGAATCGGCTATTATCTGACAGATTTCTTCTGTTAATTCTTTTCCTGAAACAATGATTAATTCACCTGTTTGAGGATGGTAAATATCGTGTAAAGAAACACGACCTAAAATTCTGTCGTATAATGATTCAACGGTTTCTTCGTTTTTCTTTAATGCTGTAGTAACCAGTCCTCTTAATGTACCGCAATCTTCGTCAGAAATAATAACATCCTGAGAAACGTCTACCAAACGACGGGTTAAATAACCGGCATCAGCAGTTTTTAGCGCTGTATCGGCCAAACCTTTACGGGCACCGTGAGTTGAAATAAAGTATTCCAATACTGACAATCCTTCTTTAAAGTTTGAAAGAATAGGATTTTCGATAATTTCACCACCGGTTGCACCTGATTTTTGTGGTTTTGCCATCAAACCTCTCATTCCTGACAACTGACGAATTTGCTCTTTAGATCCACGGGCACCAGAATCAAGCATCATATAAACAGGATTAAATCCTTGTTTATCTTTTGCCAGTTGTTTCATGAGGGTCTGTGTCAGATGAGAATTGGTATGTGTCCAGATATCGATAATTTGATTGTATCTTTCGTTGTTGGTAATGAACCCCATATTATAGTTGTTCATAACTTCATCTACTTCTGCATTTGCATCAGCTACCAGTTGTTCTTTTATTGCAGGAATAATAACATCTCCCAGATTAAAAGATAAACCGCCCTGGAATGCCATCATAAAACCTAAATCTTTGATATCATCCAGAAATTTTGCAGTTTTTGCAGTACCGGTTTTTTTCAAAACAGAACTGATAATATCGCGTAATGATTTTTTGGTTAATAATTCATCAATAAAACCATATTCTTTAGGAACTACCTGGTTGAATAATACCCGACCAACTGTAGTTTCTTTTAATACTTTTTTAGTAATGTCATTTTCTTCAACCTCAATCATTACTTTTATCCATGCGTGTAAATCAACTTTCTTTTCATTATACGCAATGATAACTTCTTCAGCAGAATAGAATATTTTACCTTCTCCAATTACAGGATTTTCAGGTTCGCTTGTTCTGCCTTTAGTGATATAATAAAGTCCCAAAACCATGTCCTGAGAAGGAACCGTGATAGGAGCTCCATTTGCTGGATTTAAAATATTATGAGATGCAAGCATCAAAATCTGAGCTTCCAGAATTGCAGCATTTCCCAGCGGAACGTGAACAGCCATCTGGTCACCGTCAAAGTCAGCATTAAAAGCAGTACATACTAAAGGATGTAAACGAATGGCTTTACCTTCAACCAATTTCGGTTGAAAAGCCTGGATACCCAAACGGTGCAATGTAGGAGCACGGTTTAACATTACCGGATGACCTTTTAAAATACTTTCCAGAATATCCCAAACTACAGGATCTTTTCTGTCTACTATTTTTTTGGCAGATTTAACCGTTTTAACGATACCTCTTTCGAGCATTTTACGGATAATAAATGGCTTAAATAATTCAGAAGCCATGTCTTTTGGAATACCGCATTCGTTTAATTTCAATTCAGGACCAACCACAATAACCGAACGACCAGAATAGTCGACACGTTTACCCAATAAGTTCTGACGGAAACGACCTTGTTTACCTTTTAAACTATCGCTTAATGATTTTAATGCTCTGTTAGATTCTGTTTTAACAGAACTTGCTTTTCTGGAGTTATCAAATAATGAATCCACAGCTTCCTGAAGCATACGTTTTTCATTACGCATAATTACATCAGGGGCTTTGATTTCAATTAAGCGTTTTAAACGATTGTTTCTTATAATAACTCTTCGGTATAAATCATTCAGATCGGAAGTAGCAAAACGACCTCCATCCAGTGGCACCAAAGGCCTTAATTCGGGTGGAATTACAGGAACTACTTTTACAATCATCCATTCCGGACGATTTTCTATTCTATGTTGTGCATCGCGAAAAGCTTCATATACTTTTAAGCGTTTTAGTAAATCTTGTTTCCTTTGTTGAGAGGTTTCATTACTGGCACGGTGACGAAGATCGAAGGACATTTGATCCAGATCAAGTCTTGATAAAAGATCATAAAGTGCTTCGGCACCCATTTTGGCAATAAATTTATTTGGATCTTTATCATCAAGATTTTGGTTATCAGCAGGAAGATTTTCCAAAATTTCGAAATATTCTTCTTCTGATAAAAAATCAAGATAATTTACACCCTCATTTTTCTTAATACCGGGATTAATTACTACATATTTTTCGTAGTAAATAATAATATCCAGTTTCTTGGTTTGCAAACCAAGCAAAGAACCTATCTTATTGGGCAAAGATCTAAAAAACCAAATGTGAGCGACCGGAACCACCAACTGAATGTGACCCATTCTTTCTCTTCTTACCTTTTTTTCGGTAACTTCAACACCACAACGGTCGCAAACAATGCCTTTGTATCTGATACGTTTATATTTTCCGCAATGACATTCCCAATCTTTTACTGGTCCAAAAATTCTTTCACAAAACAAACCATCTCTTTCGGGTTTGTAAGTTCTGTAATTTATGGTTTCTGGTTTTAGTACTTCACCTCTCGATCGTTCAAGTATTATTTCGGGTGAAGACAAACTTATAGTAATGCTTGAAAACTCATTTTTTACGGTATTGTCTTTTCTGAAAGCCATATTTTTAATGTTAAAAAATTAAAATAAAATGTTGAATAAAAGATTTAGTTTACTGATAAACATTTGCTAATCAAATGTAATGTTCAGACCCAAGCCTCTTAATTCATGAACTAAAACATTAAAAGATTCAGGAATTCCCGGTTTAGGCATATTATCGCCTTTAACGATGGATTCGTAGGCTTTAGCCCTACCAATAACATCATCTGATTTAACCGTTAATATTTCCTGTAAAATGTTGGCAGCACCAAATGCTTCAAGTGCCCATACTTCCATTTCTCCAAAACGTTGTCCCCCAAACTGGGCTTTACCTCCTAAAGGTTGTTGAGTGATGAGAGAATAAGGTCCGATTGAACGGGCATGCATTTTGTCATCAATCATATGATGAAGTTTAATCATATATATGTATCCAACAGTTGCCGGTTGATCAAATCTAACTCCTGTACCACCATCATGTAAATATACTTTACCGTTTTCAGGTAAGTCAGCTTTACGCATATAAGCATTTATTTCATCAATGGTTGCACCATCAAAAATTGGTGTTGAGAATTGAAGTCCTAATTTTATACCTGCCCAACCCAAAACTGTCTCATAAATTTGACCTAGGTTCATACGGGAAGGTACACCCAGTGGATTTAATACGATATCAACAGGAGTTCCGTCTTCTAAGAATGGCATATCTTCTTCACGTACTATTTTTGCAACAATGCCTTTGTTACCATGACGTCCAGCCATTTTATCACCAACTTTCAGCTTACGTTTTTTAGCAATGTAAACTTTTGCCATTTGAATAATTCCTGCTGGTAAATCATCTCCAACTGTTGCAATAAATTTATTACGTGAATATCTTCCTGTTAATTCTCTGAATTTGATACTATAATTATTCAATAATTCTTTGATCAGTGTATTCGTTTCTTTATCAGTTGTCCATTTATTTGGATTGATATTCGTGTAATCAATGGAGCTTAATATTTTTTGAGTGAATTTTATTTTTTTAGGAACAATTTCTTCCTTAAAAATATTATGTACTCCCTGAGAAACTTTTCCGCTGGTTAATACCAATAATTTATCAACCAATTTGTTTGATAATTCAGTAGTATCTTTCAAATAATCTTTTTCAAGAACTTTGATAATATCTTTGTCTTTCCCTTTGGTTTTTTTATCTTTCAACACCCTGGAAAATAGTTTTTTATCAATCACAACTCCTTTTAAAGAAGGGGGTGCTTTTAATGATGCATCTTTAACATCACCTGCTTTGTCACCAAAAATTGCTCTTAATAATTTTTCTTCAGGAGTAGGATCAGATTCACCTTTAGGTGTAATTTTTCCAATAAGAATATCACCTTCGTTTACTTCTGCACCAATACGGATGATTCCGTTTTCGTCCAGATCTTTAGTTGCTTCGGCACTAACATTTGGAATGTCGTTGGTTAACTCTTCAAGACCGCGTTTAGTTTCACGGACTTCAAGTGTGAATTCCTCGATATGAACAGAAGTAAAGATATCTTCTTTAACTACTTTTTCAGAAATAACAATAGCATCTTCAAAATTATAACCTTTCCAGGGCATAAATGCAACCATTAAATTCCGGCCCAATGCCAGTTCACCATTTTTAGTAGCGTAACCTTCACAAAGAACCTGTCCTTTTTTAATCTTTTCACCTTTTCTTACGATAGGTCTAAGATTAATGGAAGTATTCTGATTGGTACGCATAAATTTAGTAAGTTTATAATGCTTTAATTCATCATCAAAACTTACCATTCTTTCTTTTTCGTCGCGGGCATATCTGATAACTATTTCATCAGCATCTACATATTCCACTACGCCATCAACTTCAGCATTGATTAATACACGTGAATCACGGGCAACAGAACCTTCAATACCAGTTCCAACAACTGGAATCTGAGGATTTAATAAAGGAACTGCCTGACGCATCATGTTTGAACCCATCAGGGCACGGTTTGCATCATCATGTTCAAGGAAAGGAATTAATGAAGCAGCTATAGATGCAATTTGATTAGGTGCAATATCTATCAGATCAATTTTTTCTTTGGATACAATAGGAAAATCAGCTAAATGTCTCGCTTTGATTTTATCTGGAGTGAAGTGACCATTTTCATCATAATCAGTATTTGCCTGAGCTATAATACTGTGTTCTTCCTCCTCAGCACTCATATAAAGATAATCCTGATCCAACTCAACTGTACCGTCAGTAACTTTACGATATGGTGTTTCAATAAAACCGAGTTTATTAATTTTTGCATATACACAAAGTGAAGAAATTAAACCAATATTTGGACCTTCAGGTGTTTCTATAGTACACAATCTTCCATAATGTGTATAATGAACGTCACGTACCTCAAAACCAGCTCTTTCTCTGGATAAACCACCAGGTCCCAAAGCAGAAATTCTTCTCTTATGAGTTATTTCAGCCAATGGATTGGTTTGATCCATAAACTGTGAAAGTTGATTTGTTCCAAAAAAGGAATTGATGACAGATGATAATGTTTTGGCATTGATCAGATCGGTAGGTGTAAATACTTCGTTGTCACGAACATTCATTCTTTCACGGATGGTTCTTGCCATACGTGATAAACCAACTCCAAACTGAGCATACAGTTGTTCACCAACAGTACGCACTCTACGATTACTCAAGTGGTCAATATCATCAACATCTGTTTTTGCATTGATAAGCGCAATAAGATATTTAATAATATCGATGATATCTTCTTTGGTTAAAACTTTTGTTTCGCTGGGAACATTCAGGTTTAATTTTTTATTAATCCTGTATCTTCCAACATCACCTAAATCGTAACGTTTATCGGAGAAAAATAATTTTTCGATAATACCACGGGCGGTTTCTTCGTCAGGTGGTTCAGCATTACGAAGCTGACGGTATATATATTCTACTGCTTCTTTTGCATTATTAGCAGTATCTTTTTGTAAAGTATTGAATATTATTGCAAAATCGTTAGAATTTACATCTTCTTTATGCAGAAGAATTGTTTTGATATGTGCATTGACAATCAAGTCAATGTGTTTATCTTCTAATATTGTTTCGCGATCAATGATAACTTCAGTACGTTCGATTGAAACGACTTCACCGGTATCTTCATCTACAAAATCTTCAATCCAGGCTCTAACCACGCGGGCAGCCAAACGACTTCCAATTAATTTTTTAAGACCTACTTTTGAAACTTTAACTTCCTGAGCAAGGTTAAATATTTCAAGGATATCTTTATCTGTTTCAAATCCAATGGCTCTGAGTAATGTAGTGATAGGAAGTTTTTTCTTTCTATCAATATAAGCATACATTACACTGTTTATATCAGTTGTAAATTCCATCCATGAGCCTTTGAAAGGAATGATTCTGGCTGAATAAAGCTGGGTTCCGTTCGCATGAACACTGGTACCGAAGAAAACACCGGGTGAACGATGTAATTGAGAAACGACAACTCTTTCGGCTCCATTGATAACGAAAGTACCTTTAGGAGTCATATACGGAATCATCCCAAGATAAACATCCTGGATAATCGTTTCAAAATCCTCATGTTCCGGATCGGTACAATATAATTTTAATTTTGCTTTAAGAGGAACACTATAAGTGAGCCCTCTTTCCAGGCATTCTTCGATAGAATAGCGGGGAGGGTCAATAAAATAGTCAATAAACTCTAAAACAAAATTATTACGGGCATCTGTAATTGGAAAGTTTTCGCAGAAAACTTTAAAAAGACCTTCATCAGAACGATTTTCAGAATTGGTTTCTAATTGAAAGAAATCTCTGAATGATTTTAGTTGAATATCTAAAAAATCAGGATAATCTGTTCTTTTTCTTGATGCAAAATTGATTTTTTGAACTGTTTTTGGTATCAAAGTGATTTCGTTTTAAGATGGAAGAAAAAAATGAATTAACAATTAATATATAACAAGGAAAAGACTTCTTGTGATACAAGAAGCCTATTTCCTTATTAATTGTATGATATTAACCTTCTTACTTAACTTCTACCTCAGCCCCAGCTTCTTCTAATTGTTTTTTCAATGCTTCAGCTTCGTCTTTAGTAACTCCTTCTTTTAAAGGTTTTGGAGCTGCATCAACCAATTCTTTTGCTTCTTTTAAGCCTAAGCTGGTTAATTCTTTTACTA
Organism: uncultured Bacteroidales bacterium; assembly: GCA_903899825.1. GTDB lineage: Bacteria > Bacteroidota > Bacteroidia > Bacteroidales > JACABE01 > JACABE01. The sequence continues at coordinate 8,843 of CAIUKU010000110.1, forward strand.
ATTTTACTACAGCTAATTTTTGAGCACCTGCTGCTTTAAGGATAACATCAAAAGATGTTTGTTCTTCTGCTACTGCTGCTACTGCTGCTGGAGCTGCTACTGCAACTGCTGCTGCTGCTGGTTCGATGCCATATACGTCTTTCAAAATATCAGCTAATTCTTTAACTTCTTTAACTGTTAAATTAACTAATTGTTCTGCAAAAGCTTTTAAATCTGCCATTTTATTATTGTTTTAAGTGTTTTAAAAATTATTTTTTATTAATTATTCTGGTTTTTCTGATAATGTTTTAAGAATTCCTGAGATGTTACTTCCACCTGATTGTAAAGCAGACATAACATTTTGCATTGGAGATTGGAGCATACCGATGATATCACCGATAAGTTCATTTTTCGACTTAATATTAATAAGCATATCAAGCTGACTATCACCAATATAAAATGATTCCTCTACAAACGCACCTTTTAAGATAGGTTTAGGGGAAGTAGCTCTGAACTCTTTTATTAATTTTGCAGGTAGATTATTAATATCTGCAAGCATTATAGAAGTAGAACCTTTCAAAACCGGAAATAACTCAGAGTAATCTCTGCCGGATTTTTCCATTGCTCTTTTAAGCAAGGTGTTTTTTGCTACGATCAACTGTACTTCTCTTTTGAAACAAAGTCTTCTCAATTTACCGGTATTTACTGAATTTAAATTTGATATATCAGTAACATACAAATAATTAGATGCAGAAATTTGTTGTGCAAGAGATTCTATAAGTTGATTTTTTTCTTGTTTTCTCATAGTAATTACTTTCTTTTAAGCCA
>CAIUKU010000111.1 GCA_903899825.1 uncultured Bacteroidales bacterium
AAAAAAATAAAAATAATTCCATTTTTTTTCAAAAAGTGTTGCAGGGCTTTATTTTTAATAATTTTAAGTACTGACAATTTGGTATTTCTGATCTCAAGTAATCTTTTCAATTTCCATAATAAAAGATATTTTACAAAAACCATAAATTTTCTTTGCCGAAATCGGGCAGGTAATAAAAAATTAAACTCCTGTCATGCCGTTGATGAAGGTGTCGACAAAACTAAGGATTTTGGAGAGGATGCGGTCGCCGACTTTTTTGCGTTCTAAAACGGTTGGCTTTGCTCCTTCTATCAGGTCGAGGACTTCATCTCTCAATGGTTCTCTTTCTGCAAATAAATAGCCATCAATTATTTTATCTACTTTGTCGGATGATAGGTTTTCTTCTTCACATAGTTTTTTGAATGCCAGGATTTGTTCTTCGTTCCAGAATTTTTCAAATTTATCAGGAATATCATCGGCATCGTTTATGTGTGGTAAATTATCGTTGATGAATTTTTCAATGAGTTCCCGCTTGCTGCGTAAATGTACTTCTCCTGTTAGTAAATCAATGATTTCTTTGCGTTGCTTTTCATGGTCTTTGCCTTTTTTTAGGTTTGCCAATAGTATTAATATATAGGCTACATTTATTTCGTCACGATGAATCAATTCCAGTTCAAAATCTACATCATCCAATATCGAAACTTTTTCTTTCTGATGATTGGTTTTTACTTTGTCGTAAAGATCGAGGTATTTGCTTTTGTAATCTTCAAATAACTGGTCGTTCATTACCAAATCATCCCATTTGAAATCGACAAAAGTGGATAATACATTTTTTAACCGCATTAATTCCCTGAATGCTTTGATAAATTCCAATTCTTCGGTTTCGCTTTCTAAATCTGTAACACTGTTTACTGTTGGTGCCACTTTTAGTAATTCGATAAATGCCTTACTGAATTTTTTGACGTATTCTTCGTAAGGCTGCATAATGATGGTATCTTTTGCATCTTTGTTGCTAAACAGTGTTATGGCTTCATCAGTAGCTTTTTTAAGGTTACGGAATACAACTATATTGCCTTGTGATTTCTGTTCATTCAACACTCTATTGGTACGTGAATAGGCTTGTATTAAGCCATGGTATCTGAGATTCTTATCCACATACATTGTGTTGAGCTTCTTAGCATCAAAACCTGTTAAAAACATATTTACTACCAGCAAAATATCAATGCGGTCTTTTTCCTGTGCATCTATCCTTTCCCTGTCTTTTATGCGTTTTGATATGTCGTTGTAATAGTTGTAAAAGGATTCGCTGTCTCTGGTAGAAAAATTGGTAAGATACATTTTATTGTAATGTTCAATATATTCATCCAGCTTTTCACGGCTGTGTTTTTGTAAGCCATATAAAACCTTAGCTTCTTCGGCTACAGATAATTCTTCCGGTAAAAAACCATTGGCATCTGCATCATCTTCATTGGCAGTATAGCTAAAAATAGTTACCACTCTTAAATTGTGCAAGCCTGCTTCTTTTTTTGCCTGAAACAGATCGTAATATTTTATCAATGTTTCGATACTGCTTACACAAAACATTGCCGTAAATTCTTTATTGTAGGTTTTGCGGTTGTGATGGGCTAAAATATAATCGGTGATTTTGCTTAACCTTACTGGAGATTCCATTAATTCTCTGGTATCGATGTCTTCTACTTCAATATCGATTTCGGTGGCTGGATTACTATGTTTTGCTGGATTAACTGAAATACCGGAGACATTAGGGAAAATAGAGTCATCTGACAGTATTGAACCTGAATCTTTGCGGTAATACCTGCCAACATACTCGACAGAGAATTTCAACACATTTTCGTCACGGATGGCATCGGTAATTACATATTTATGCAAACAGTCATCAAATAATTCGGTGGTTGTCCGCTTGCCTTTTTCATTTTTTACAGCATTGTCCACAAAAATGGGTGTGCCTGTAAATCCAAACAATTGAATGTTTTTGAAAAACGATTTTATCCGAAGATGGGTTTCACCAAACTGCGAACGGTGACATTCATCGAAAATAAATACAATGTGTTCATCTTTCAGGCTTTCCATTCGTGCCAGGTATTGCTGCTTGCTAATGGCACTGTTTAGTTTCTGGATGGTGGTAACAATAAGCTTGGTATCATCGGCAAACTGTTTTACCAAAGCGTTGGTATTGTCAGTGCCATCTATACTGCCTTTGCTAAAGCTGTTAAATTCTTTAGTAGTTTGGTAATCGAGGTCTTTACGATCTACTACAAAAACAACTTTTTTAACCTGTGGCAGGTTCATCAGAATCTGACTTGCTTTGAATGAAGTGAGGGTTTTGCCCGAACCGGTAGTATGCCAGATATAACCGTTTTTATTTGTATTTTTAACTCTATCAATCAGGGCTTCGACTGCATAAAACTGATAAGGACGCAATACCATCAATATTTTATAGGCTTCACTTAAAACAATGTATTTACATATCATTTTTGATACATGGCAGGTATCTAAAAAGCAAAAAGTAAATTGTTCTAACTGTGTAATGGTTTTATTATCGACCTGGCTCCAGTAAAAGGTTTGTTTGAAGGATTGGTATTTATTGTTGGCGTAATATTTTGTATTAACACCGTTGCTTATTATAAATATCTGAATAAACTGAAACAAACCAATTGAAGCTCCAAATGAATGTCGTTGATAACGGTTGATCTGATTGAATGCTTCTTTTAACTCTATGCCTCTTCGTTTAAGTTCAATTTGCACCAAAGGCAGTCCGTTGATTAATAAAGTAACATCGTAGCGTGTTTTGTAGGTTCCATCCATGCTGAGCTGCCGGGTTACCTGAAATTGGTTCTGACACCAGTTTTCCTGCTCAATAAACTCAAAGTATAAACTTTCGCCATTGTCTTTTTGAATGTGTTGTTTTTCTCTCAGCGTTTTGGCTTTGTCAAAAACAGAGCCTTTGCTAAGCAAATTCAAAACTCTTTCAAATTCTTTGGCAGTAAAAGTAATATTGTTGTGCTTTTCTAATTGTGCTTTAAGATTGGTAAGTAAATCCTTTTCGTTATTTAAAGCTACATATGTATAACCCAGATTTTGAAGCTGAATCACTAAATTATCTTCTAATACTTGTTCGGGTTGGTTCATCTATTCACGGATGAAATCAAATGAGACATCTTCAGTAATCATTTCGCCACCAGTTACGATTAATTCGCCAGTAGTTGGATGATATACGTCGTTTAAAGCAATACGCCCTAATACTCTTTCGCCTAATGATTCAACGATATCGTCATTATTTTTCAATGGAACCGCTGTTAATCCGCGTAAAGTACCGCAATCTTCTTCGTTAATAATAACATCTTGCGCAACGTCAACTAAACGACGAGTTAAGTAACCAGCATCAGCTGTTTTAAGA
>CAIUKU010000112.1 GCA_903899825.1 uncultured Bacteroidales bacterium
ACGGTTCACATTGCTGGTAAATCAGATTTTGACATATCAAAACTTCAACTTGGTCTAGTTGATACGAGACCTTTGGGCGTTGGAGGAGTAGGTCACGAATATTGGAGTGAATTAGGTGGCATGAAAAGTGCAGGTGCAATTACAGCAGGAACAGCGTTTGATTATTCTGTTGATATTGCTGTTACAGCTGATGCTGGTGGAGCAGGCTCGACCTATCAAAATTTAATTATCGATATTACAAGCCAAGCTGGTGTAACAGCTGTTGCTAAATCTATTGCATTAACACTTACAACCTTTGATGTTACAATTAAAGCTGCTAAAGCAGGTGTTATAACTCTTACAAGTAATGGTACTGCCGGACAATATCAATTAAGTTTCCCTGATACATTAAAAAACACACCTGCATTAAAAATTGGTGATGTTGTTAAAGTTACCTTAGCAGGAACATCTGATGTTGCTATAACAAATTTTCAATCTGTAATTGTTGATGAAACAGTAGCTGCTAAGTATTATACTGCGTTAAGTAATAACAATGCATTTGGTTCAGGAACTGTTGCGGCAGGTGTAGCTTTTAACTTAGTTTCATATGATACTGTTAAAACAGCTCCAATAGGAACTGGTGCAAAATCTCAAGATATATTCCTAGTTGGTACTTCAACTGGAAATATTGGCTTAACACTTACTAAATTTACAGCTGAAATCGTTCAACCTACAGTAACAGTAGCTGTAACAAGTGTTGTTTTCGCAGCTACAACCTACACTATTACAGCACCAGGTGCATTAGCAACTGTTTCAGCTTCTGTATTACCTACAACAGCTACTACCAAAACGGTTAAATATTCAATTTCAACTGCAGATGCTGCTAAAGCAACAGTTAATGAAACAACTGGAGTTGTAACACCAAAAGCTAATGGTAATGGAACAATTACAGTAACTGCTACATCGACAGATGGTTCAAAAGTTGCTACTGCGACAGTAACAATTTCTGGTCAAGTTGGTTTCGATGAAGTTGCTCCAAATTATTCACAAAAAGGCAACACTTTCTTATTCGAAGGTTCTACTGCTAAATTAGTAAACATTTTAGGTCAAGTTGTTGCAACAGGTGTTAACACACTTGATGCATCTTTTATGGCTCCAGGTGTTTATTTTATTATAATCGAAGGATTTGCTAAAGAGGTTATTGTAAAATAGTTTACAATTCTTGTATAATAGAAAGCCGGGTTTTACCCGGCTTTTTTTATTGTTTCTAAACATCTCTCAAATTCTATGTTAAGCTTAGTGCAAAGCTTTGTCTACTGGTGAGATGTTTTAATGAGGTTGATTGCTGAATGAAACGTATACAATCAAATCAAGATAAAATGCGATATACGGTTGCGCTTTTAAATCACATCAAATTATACGTTTGTTGAATTTTAAAGCTGTTTTTTAAATCATTTTGACTTCATTGATCTCGAAATCACGTTTGCTTCACGCAAGTTCTGAGGATTTTATAAGGTAATTTTACCGATTAAAAGATGCGAGGACGACGTTGTTCCAACAGAAACATATCGGCCAGAACCATAGCTGTGGCACATTCAACAACAACAGGAACACGCAACGCGATACACGCATCATGTCGACCTTCTATAATTAATGTTTCAATCTTACCTGTTTTTAAATTCATCGTTTCCTGTGCTACACCGATGCTTGAGGTTGGTTTAACGGCAAGTCTGAATACTATGTCGTTTCCATTACTAATACCGCCATTGATTCCGGCTGCATAATTTGTATTTGTTTTCCCCTCAGGAGTTATAATCGTATCATTGTGTTCACTGCCTTTCATGTTTGCGGCAGCAAATCCCGATCCGAATTCAATACCTTTAATAGCCGGAATTGAAAATATTACGTGAGCGATTTGGGCTTCAACAGAATCAAAAAATGGTTCACCTAATCCAAAAGGTATGTTTTTACAAACACATTCAACCAAACCACCAACTGAATCGTGAGCAGCAACAGCAGCCTCAACGGTTTTTTGAATATCTTTCGAACCGCCCACTTCCATAAGGGTTGCAGTAACGGTACTTGGATCAATTATTTTCTTTGCAACAACTCCTGCTGCAACAAGGCCTAAGGTAATACGTCCGGAAAAATGTCCGCCACCGCGAGGATCATTAAACCTACCATATTTCATTTGTCCCGAAAAATCAGCATGTCCCGGTCGTGGCTGATCCCAGAGATTTGAGTAATCGCCCGATTTCGTATTGGTATTTTCAAAAACGATAGAAAGAGGTGCTCCGGTTGTTTTTCCTTGATACACCCCACTGACAATTCTCGGCAAATCGGGTTCAATGCGAGGTGTCGTTCCAACCCCGCCTGCACGACGACGAGCAAAGTCTTCTTTTAAATCATCTTCACAAAGAGCAATACCTGCAGGGCAACCATCAATCACAACCCCTATTTGAATACCATGCGATTCACCATAAATACTAACCCGGAATAAACGTCCAAAACTATTCATATTCTTATTTTTATATTGACCTATTATAAGGTTTAATCTTATACAAAAGTATTGATTTCTCTGTTCTTTTACTGTAAATACAATTTCTTTTTTACTATAAGTACTGAGAATTAAATATTGTCGCATTAAGCTACCTCC
>CAIUKU010000113.1 GCA_903899825.1 uncultured Bacteroidales bacterium
AAAATAAAGAATTTTCAATTATTAGTTTTTAATTGTCTGTTTTTCTATCAAAAAAAAAGAAATTTTAAATAAAAAATATTTTTCGGTTTCATGTTTTTTTTATATAATTGCTTAATTTTTCTATTATCTTTACAGAAAAAAAAGTATTCATTAAAAAACCATTCTTAGCGTATGAAAATTACAATTGTTGGAACAGGTTATGTCGGTTTGGTTACCGGTACCTGTTTTGCCGAAGTAGGCATTGATGTAACTTGTGTTGATATTGATAAACTTAAAATTGAAAATCTGCAAAAGGGTATTTCTCCTATTTTTGAACCTGGATTAGATCCAATGATAGAAAGAAATGTTAGCAAAGGCAGATTACATTTCACAACTGATCTGGCATCTTGTATAGATGGTACTGATGTAATTTTCAGTGCGGTTGGAACTCCGCCGGATGAAGATGGAAGTGCTGATTTGCAATATGTGTTGGATGTAGCGAGAACCGTTGGGAAAAACATGAACAATTATATATTAATTGTTACTAAAAGTACTGTTCCTGTAGGAACTGCCAAAAAAGTAAGAAATGCGATACAGGAAGAATTGGACAAAAGAGGTTTGAAAATTGAATTTGATGTAGCTTCCAATCCCGAATTTTTGAAAGAAGGTGATGCTATTAACGATTTTTTGAAACCGGACAGAATTGTAGTTGGTGTTGAATCTGAAAAAGCAGAAACCCTTATCAAAAGTCTTTACAAACCATTCACATTAAACGGACATCCAATTATTATAATGGATGTTCCTTCTGCAGAAATGACTAAATATGCTGCCAACTCAATGTTAGCAACAAAAATAAGTTTTATGAACGACATTGCTAATTTATGTGAAATCATGGGAGCTGATGTTAACATGGTTCGTAAAGGTATTGGCAGTGATTCAAGAATTGGCACCAAATTTATATATCCCGGCATTGGTTATGGAGGATCCTGTTTCCCGAAAGATGTGAAAGCATTGATTAAAACTGCAGATCAGAATGGCTATAGTATGCGTGTATTAAAAGCTGTTGAATTTGTGAATGATGATCAGAAATCAGTACTTTTTAATAAATTAAACGCTTACTATAAAGGTGATTTAAAAGGCCGTACTATTGCAATGTGGGGATTATCATTTAAACCTCAGACAGATGATATGCGCGAAGCTCCATCCTTAGTCTTAATTAAAAAATTACTCGATGCAGGTTGCAAAGTTAAAGCCTATGATCCAGTTGCTATGCATGAAGCTCAACGTAAACTTGGCGATACAATTGAATACTCAAAAGATACTTACGACACATTAGTAGATGCTGATGCTATGATGCTGGTTACTGAATGGACAGAATTCAGATTTCCAAACTGGAAAGTTGTTAAAAAATTATTGAAAAAACCTGTTATCTTTGATGGAAGAAACATTTTCGACTCAAAAGAAATGGAAGAAAATGGTTTTGAATATTATTGCCTTGGCATAAGAAACACAAAATAATTATAATCTAATTTAATAAAACCTAATCCGGATCATCGGATTAGGTTTTTATTTTTTAAAAAAAAATCGATGAGAAAAAAAATATTAGTTACCGGCGGAGCAGGATTTTTAGGTTCGCATCTTTGCGAAAGATTGCTTAATGATGGAAATGAAGTAGTTTGTCTGGATAATTATTTTACCGGCCAAAAACAAAATGTGGTTCATCTATTAAATCATCCTTACTTCGAATTAATTCGTCATGACGTTACCATGCCTTTTTTTATTGAAGTGGACGAAATTTATAACCTGGCATGTCCGGCTTCACCCATTCATTATCAGTACAATGCTATCAAAACAGTAAAAACCTCTGTAATGGGAGCTATCAATATGCTTGGACTGGCAAAAAGAATTAGAGCTAAAATTTTACAGGCATCAACCAGCGAAGTATATGGCGATCCTGAAGTCCATCCTCAGGTGGAATCATATTGGGGCCATGTTAATCCAATCGGAATAAGAGCATGTTATGACGAAGGAAAACGTTGTGCTGAGACATTATTCGTAAATTATCATCGACAAAACAATGTCAATATAAAAATTATCCGGATTTTTAATACTTATGGTCCAAGAATGCATCCACACGATGGGAGGGTTGTATCAAATTTTATTGTTCAGGCATTACAAAATCAGGATATTACTATTTTTGGAGACGGAATGCAAACCCGTAGTTTTCAATATGTTGACGATCTTATCAATGGAATGATTAAAATGATGGCTACCGGAAACGATTTTACAGGTCCTGTAAACATTGGAAATCCCAATGAATTTACAATGCTTGAACTGGCAGAAAAAGTTATCAGACTTACCGGATGCAAATCAAAAATAATTTTTGAACCACTACCTGCGGATGATCCAATGCAACGTCAACCCAATATCTCGTTGGCCAAAGAAAAACTAAACTGGGAACCAAAGATTGAACTGGAAGAAGGCCTGACCAAAACGATAGAATATTTCAGAACTGTTGTAAAATAATAAAAATATGGCAACAATTTTAATAACTGGAAGCAACGGTCAATTAGGCAACGAAATTAAAAGTTTATCAACTAATTACCCTGACTATAATTTCATATTTACGGATGTCGAAGAGTTAAATATTACAGACTATCAGCAAATTGACCAGTTTTTCAAAATTAATAATATCCAATTTATCATTAACTGTGCTGCATATACAGCTGTTGATAAAGCAGAACAGGAAAGCGATCTGGCCAGATACATCAATGCAAATGCTGTTAGATATCTTTCTCAGATTGCTAAAAAAAATCATGCTTTCATGATACATATTTCTACAGATTATGTATTTGATGGTAAAAATCACAAACCTTATACCGAAAAAGATTTAATTTGCCCGACTTCTGCTTATGGAAAAACAAAAGCAGAAGGTGAAAACGAAGTAAGAAATCATGCAGAGAAAGGTATAATCATCCGTACTTCATGGTTATATTCTTCTTTTGGACATAATTTTATCAAAACCATTCTCAAATACGGTAAAGAAAGAGGAAAATTAAATGTAGTATTCGATCAGATTGGCACTCCAACTTATGCGGCAGATCTTGCAAAAGCTATTCTTGACATTCTTCCTCAATTGACTTCAAAAACCAGCATTGAAACATTTCATTATTCAAATGAAGGTGTAAGCAGTTGGTACGATTTTGCCAAAGAAATAATTACCCTTTCAGACATCGATTGTATTATCAATCCGATAAGAACTGAAGATTATCCATTACCTGCACCTCGTCCGTATTACAGTGTATTGGACAAAGCAAAGATTAAAAAAGAGTTTAATATTGAAATTCCCTACTGGAAAGACAGTTTGAAAAAATGTCTGAAATTGATAAAAGAATGAGTTCATCAAGTACTTGGAGTACTTAAAGTGCCTAAAGTACTTAAAATTATAAAAAAATATTTGCTCATTTCGGTCGATAGCGAGGAATCTCAATTAATAAACAATATAATGATCATAGATATTCCTATACTTATGGATGATAAATGACAGATTCAATAATTTTAAAAAACAGATACAAAATAATTCTTAGTGACTTTATGCCTTTGTGGCAATAAAAAAATAAAACAATGGAAGCTATTGACAAAACTATATTAGAAAAAGCCAATAAATGGTTAACCCCTCATTATGATTCAGAAACACGAAACAAGGTAAAATTTCTGATAGAAAATGATGTGAACGAACTTACTGAATCTTTTTACCGTGATCTCGAATTTGGCACCGGTGGATTGCGTGGTATAATGGGAGTTGGCAGTAACCGTATGAACAAATACACTATAGGTATGGCAACTCAGGGCTTAGCTAACTACATTATTAAGATGTTTCCTGGCAAAACCGATTGTAAAATGGCAATTGCCTATGATTCACGTAATAATAGCAAATATTTTGCTCAAATTACAGCCGATGTAATGTCGGCCAATGGTATTAAGGTTTTTTTGTTTGAAGACCTCCGCCCTACCCCTGAGCTTTCTTTTGCAATCCGTGAACTGGGCTGCCAGAGTGGAGTGGTTATCACAGCTTCTCACAATCCAAAGGAATACAACGGTTACAAAGCATACTGGGAAGACGGCGGCCAACTTATCAGCCCACACGATACCAATGTGATTGATGAAGTAATGAAAATTACAGATATCACTCAGGTAAAATTTGAAGGAAATGCTCATCTGATAGAAATGATAGGTGAAAACATCGATAAGGTTTATCTGGAGAAACTAAAATCGCTTTCCCTTTCCCCTGATTTAATCAAAAAGCATAAAGATTTAAGTATCGTTTATACATCATTGCATGGAACCGGAATAACGCTTGTACCAAGGGCATTGAATGAACTGGGTTTCGAAAACATTCATATTGTTGAAGAACAAGCTGTAGTGGATGGAAATTTCCCTACGCTGAAATCCCCCAACCCTGAAGAAAAAGCAGCCCTTGAAATGGCAATTGCTAAAGCACAGGAAGTAAACGCAAGTCTTGTGATGGCTACCGATCCCGATGCTGACCGGGTAGGAATAGCAGTAAAAAACGACAAAGGCGAATATGTTTTGTTCAATGGCAACCAAACTGCTTCAGTACTGATATATTATCTTATCACATTATGGAAAGCCAAAGGAAAACTTACTGGCAACGAATACATTGTAAAAACCATCGTCACTTCGGAATTGTTAAAAGATATTGCCTTAAAAAATAGAGTTGAGAGTTACGATGTATTAACCGGTTTTAAATTTATTGCCGAAATCATCCTCCGATTAGAAGGGAAAAAGACCTTTATTGGTGGAGGTGAAGAAAGTTATGGTTACCTGGTAGGTGATTTTGTAAGAGACAAAGATGCCGTGATATCCTGTTGCATGATAGCCGAAATGGCTGCCTGGGCTGCAGAAAATGGCAAAACATTTTATGACATTCTGATTGATCTATACTGTGAATATGGATTTTACAAAGAAGATTTGCTTTCCATCACTAAAAAAGGAAAATCAGGTGCCGAAGAAATTCAAGGCATGATGGATGCATACCGTAGCCAGCCACCCGCAACTATCAATGGAATAAAAGTTACAATGATCAAAGACTATCAGTTGCAAACATCATCTGACTGCAATACAAATATCGTTACTTCAATTGAATTACCAAAATCGAATGTGATACAGTTTTTTACTGCTGATGGCAGCAAAATTACTGTTCGACCATCAGGCACTGAGCCAAAAATTAAATTCTATTTCGGCGTAAAAGAGCAGCTAGCTTCAATAGCTGATTATGAAAAAGTTAATCAGAAACTGAATGATAAGATAAAAGCTATTATCGAGG
>CAIUKU010000114.1 GCA_903899825.1 uncultured Bacteroidales bacterium
GGACACTATCTCATAAAGTGTGTAAACTAAAAAGTTGATTCCTTTAACATTTTAATCTGGAGTCAAAGATAATCAAAAATTGATTAAGAATGATCCCCCAGTCTCTGATTGGCATGCTCCATTTTTTTGTAGCTTCTCTAACAGCCAGATAAGTTGATTTTAAAACAGCATCATCAGTAGGGAAAGAGAGCTTATTTTTAGTGTATTTTCTAATTTTCCCATTTAAATTTTCAATCAAGTTAGTGGTATAAATAATTTTTCTGATTTCAACAGGGAACTCAAAAAATGCAGTTAGGTTTTCCCAATTTGTTTCCCAACTTTTAACCGCATATGAATATTTACCAGACCATTTTGCTGAAAAATCATTTAATGCTGCTTTTGCAGCTTCCTTCGTAGGGGCATTATAGATTTCTTTCATGTCTTTTGCAAATTCTTTTTTATCCTTCCATACTACGTATTTTGATGCGTTTCTGATTTGGTGAACAATACATATTTGTGTTGTAGAATTTGGAAAAACTGTTTTAATGGTATCGGTAAACCCATTCAAATTATCAGTAGCTGTAATTAAGACATCTTCAACTCCTCTTGCTTTCATATCAGTAAGAACTGACATCCAAAAAGCAGCCGATTCATTCTTTCCAAGCCACAAACCTAATACTTCTTTAAGACCATCTTTACGTAGGCCTACAGCAATATAAATGGTTTTATTAATGACTTTTGAATTTTCTCTGACTTTAAAAACAATGCCATCCATCCAAACTATCAGATAAACAGATTCTAAAGGTCTGTTTTGCCAGGCAACAATATCATTACTAACACGGTCTGTAATTCTTGAAATAGTTGATGTAGAGACATCAAAATTGTACACTTCTCTTATTTGTTCTTCTATATCGCTATTTGTCATCCCTTTTGCATAAAGCGAAACTATAACGTTTTCAATGCCTTCAACTATACTTTTTCTCTTAGGTACTATCATTGGATTAAATGAGGAATCACGATCTCTGGGGATATTTAAATCGGTTTCCCCAAGTGAAGTCTTGACTTTTTTAGACGTATGTCCATTCCTGTAATTATTAATTTCTGAGGGCTGGTGCTTATCATAGCCTAAGTGTGCATCTAACTCGCCTTCTAATAATTGCTCTAATCCCCTTTTTTGAATTTGACTCAAAAAATCATTTAATTCTTGTCCTGAATTAAATTGCTTAAAAAAATCGCTGTTTAATAATTCTTCTTTTTTCATATTTGTATGTGTAAAATTAATAAAAAAGTTATTTCCAAAAATTTTTTTGACCTTTTTGAAGGAGGTCAAAAATTTTTAGAATAACTTTTTAGTTTACACACTTAATAAGATACTCCCAAGAACGGAGAATAGGTGTTAAAGATCATTGTTCTTATCCTGCATTCCTCTATGACGATGTTTGTTCCCGCCTCCGCTGCCATCGGCTTTGCCACAATTACTGCCACATTTCTTCCCTGTCTCCATTCTCGGACAGCCAAATAAATCCTGGTACAAAATATTTAATTTCTCATGTTGGTCTGCTCTTAATATTTTCTTCAATTCAAGGTAATGACTGATGGTATGTTGTAAAAGAAGTGACTGTGATTGCTGTATTTCCTTTGATATTTCATTGATTTTAATCGTATCTGCTTCTTTTTGAAACAAAACATTCATCAATTCCTTTCGTTGCTCTTTCATTTTTAATACGAGAGGTGCCGCGATTTCTCTGGATGTTTCTTTCATTTCCGAAAACTGCTTTTCCTGTTCGGTACTCAGATTAAGTTCATTCTTAAAAAATTTCTGAGATTTATGATAGCAGGCAACGTCTTCAGAACTACATTTCCCTTTGTTAACCCTATATAAAATAGTAACAATAGCCGAAATATTAATAGCTAAACCGGCTATCACTAACCAGACCAATATTCTGTTTTTTGTGAAATAGTTCATATATTATTGATTTGAGGTAAAGAATGCTTCCATATTTTCATTATTAATTTCGGCAATATAAGTCTCTTCTGAATAAACATTCAATTCTGAAATTCTTGATTCTTCAGGCGATAAATTAATGCTGTCAGAATTATATTGATTCCCGATTTTAATACCGCTAAAAATCCCTATAGCAATCAGACATGCCACGGCAATAGGTTGTAATACGCTCTTTATACTGTAATTAAACCCTGTATGTAACAGTTTTCTATTTTCCATTCGTTGTTTCAAACGTGCATAAAAATAGAAATCTTCTGCCTGTGTTTTCTCAGATGTAACAACTTGCAGGGTTGATTTTACATTTTCAAAAACACCTGCACAATGCTGACAGCTTGCAATATGCTTTTCAAATGATGTATTTGCTTCATCCGATAATTCTTTATCAATATAAAACAAGATTTTATTTTCAACTTGTTTGCAGTTCATTTCATTCATTTGTTTTTTTATTAATTAAATGATATCGTTCATTTTTTAATATTCAAGTCTATTAATCATATTCAGGTTTTCTTATTGCCTACCATCCTTTATTTATGGAATGTCCATGATAATTTCATATTGCATAATCTTAGGTTTCAGGATAGACATTTCATTATTATAGTAGTAAGACAATTATCTATCCTTTTTCTTGTGGTAATAAAATTTTTATTTATAGTAATTTACTAAATATTTTTGCAAATTCATTTTTGCTCTGTGTATTAGTGATTCTACTGACGAAAGTGATGTTTCCATAATATCTGATATTTGTTGATAGGAAAGATCATCAAATTTATTCAGGGTAAATGCAATTTTTTGATTTTCGGGTAATTTATCAATGGCCCGGTGCAGTATTATTTTCTTTTCATTTTCTTCCATTGCATCATTGGGTTCATCACTTTTATGTGCTGTTACTGTTTGGGTTTCTATACCATCTTTCCCGAAAAAATGCTCAATACTTTTCACCCATTGTCTTCTGATCGTTTGCCTTTTATAATTGATGGATTTATTAACTGTCATCCTGTAAATCCAGGTGGAAAGTTTTGCTTCTCTTCTGAATTTACCGATAGATTCAAAAACTTCAATAAACACATCCTGGGCAATGTCCTGAGCATCTGCAGCGTTGCCAACAAAACCATAGCAGGTAGCAATCACCTGTTTTTGGTAAAGCCTGACCAGTTCCTTAAATGCAGCTTCCTGTTTATTTAAAATTCCTTCTACCAGCTCGTTCTCAGACATTAACTTCTTTTGATAATGGATATTATTAGACTATAAAAGTAATTAAAAAACCTATCTTAAGACATAGTTTTTGAAATTAAAATTCAAAAAACTAAAAAGAGACTGTTTAATAAAGACAGTCTCTTTTTGAATAGATATTTCAGATATTAGTCTTAATACGATTTAATGTTTACAGGTTTTTGCACATCCATTGCCTTTCAAATCACCGCAAGCTTTGGCAGTTCCTTTATCACTTCCGCATGTTTTTGCATCAGCTTTGCATTTAGTAGCACATTTCGAACCGTCTTTAGATCCATGCATATCACAATTTGCTTTTCCACCTTTAACTTCATGCTTATCGCAAACACCATTTTTATCTTTATCTGTAAAATTACCTGAAGTGGTCTTGGTTTGCTCTGTTTTTACGACAGCTTTTACGGTAGCTGGTTTAGTTTGTGCTTGTAAATTATTTGATATCAATGCAAAACTAAGAACTGCTACAAATACTAAAATTACTTTTTTCATGTTTTTCTTTTTTTAATGATTAAATTCTATTATTGGACAAAGAAGTTTTAAAAAACTTGCGGTCAAATTTACTTTTTTAATATTATATAACAATAGTGTTAGATATAAATTTTCAGATTCTTCGCTTCGCTAGGAATGAC
>CAIUKU010000115.1 GCA_903899825.1 uncultured Bacteroidales bacterium
TAACCGAAGTGAAGGATTTTTCAATTATATATAATTTTGAAAATTGTAAATTTAAAAGCTTAGCTACCCAACATATATTTTCTGTAACTGATTCTAATTCATACAGGAAAGAATTGAATGTAAATAAAGTTCTTTACGCCTATAAATTAATTGATATCTATTCACATTTACAAGTTAGTAATATATGGTGGCAGAAAGAAGAAAATAGAATAAATTTAAGCTTAGGTGAAAATCCGAGTAAAGATATACACTTTGATTTAAAAACGTTAAAATGGAATGAGCAAGTTAGTTTAGATACAACCTATACTGGCAAAGACAAGACTGCACAATAAGTATTTACAAGTATTGTACAATTATTTGAAAACTTACTAAATGAAAATTAAAATTAAAATACAATGAGAATTAATATTTTAATATTTATTTGTACAATTATCTTATTTTGTGGCGGTTGCAGTTCAAATAAATGCAATTGCAAAAATCATGTGAAAAATCTTAATTTCATTGAACCAAGATATAAAAAGTTTCCTTTTTCTACTGGGCGTTATGAAGAGTCGAAAAGTTATTCTAATTTTGATTCAATTCCTTTAAAAAGAATAAACAAACATATTTATCTGATACTTAAATGCACTGATGTTAAATTGCATTTGCCTTCAGGAGAATTAGACTTTGCTTTATTTGATAAGCAAGTAGATGAGTATAGATCCTGGATAAAAAATAATTGTGGTGAGCAATACAAAAAGTATTACACTCCTCCAAGTGATAAATATATATATACTCCCTGGAGAACTATTAAAAAGAAGGAAAATGATACAAGTACACCAAGACCTATTAAAGTTAAAACTGTGGAACGATAATTATATAACAGTCTTTAACATATAAAATTAACTTATAGTTGAAATTAAAATATCATAACAGTAAAACAAATTTTTGGAAAGAATGAAATTTAAAATCTTATCTGTAATTTTTGTTGCTTTGTGTATAATGTCATTTTTTATTATTAATTATTATCCTGTAGTTGATTGGGTAAGTGCTCCAATATTAAATTTATTAATTTTATTACCAGCCATTTTAGTTGAGTTTATTTTAATGATTTGGATATTAGTAAGCAATAAGTATTTAAAAGTTATTTTATTCATACAAGGTTTTGTTACTTTAATTTGTTTGAGTTTTGCAATAAATTATATCATTGTTCATTAATCTTTATTTTTAAAGCCACGCCCAAAACAAGAAAGAAACAAAAAGTATTTAAAATTATTGCACTTCTATTTTGACTCATCAAAGTAAAAAATATATTTACTCCTTGGAGAACTTAAAAAGAAGGGAAAAGATATAAGTACACCAATACCTATCAAAGAAAAACAGAGGTACATAAATGTGTTACCACGTACATAACGCAATTAAAACAAAAATAGCTTTGCAATATTTATTAATAAAGTAGAAAGAGGAATTTTGTTAAAGAAAAGATATTAAGAATTAGAGCGTTCCATAGGAGTTGAACTAAAAAAACTATTCAAAACATGAATTACCTATTAAACCTTACTGGTAAAAATGTAGAAGGTATTGCCTTCAGGTTTTCACTGTATTTCGTCCATATTATTTTGTCAGCAGCATCGCCAAAATGTGTTGCTTCTTCTTGCGGTATTGTTAAACTTCTTTCACTGCTCTTATTTTTCTGAAATTTATTATCCTTTTCCTCAACTTTTGTATTGTTCATGGAAAGCAGCAAATTCTTACATTTATTTCCGTTAAAACCAACCATACCGAAGCGTTTATTGTTCTCTCTTAAAATATTACACCATAACAAATATTTATCGTGCTGTGGCGGTTCAATCCCTCCATGAACGATAGGAATTACCTGCCAATTATTTTTAATTAAGCGATCCATTGCCTGCTCATTGTAAGAGCGTGAATTATTCGCATGCTTAATATCACCGTACCTATCTTTGTAATAAAAAACAGTCCTATTGTTCTGATACCTATAATATTCGCAGAATTTATCAATAATTTCATCAATCATAACTTGCCCTAACTTAGGCTTTACAAAGAACTCATTTATAAAGTTATCTCTTTCGTGAAAACCTTTCTGCATAACCAACAAACACGAAATCCGACCACCCCAATCGAAAACTATGTCAAGCGGCGAATTTTTATTGCAATCTTTGTCACACAACGAAGTTTTGTCAGCGACTTTCTGAAATTCGAAATCAAGTTGATCAACATAAGCGTAATCGTAGGAATCGTAATAAATCTGAGCATCTTCCTGAATCTGGTAGTAACAATCTTCGACCTTATCCAAAATCATGTTCATAATTTCGACCAAAAAATTCAAATGTGTCATTTGATCCCTTGTCTGTTTAAAAAAGTTAAAGCTAACATTTTCAAGGTTATCCATAGCATTGCCAAACTTAAACAACACATCATCCTTACTAACAAAAGGAGAGATTGTGCGGCGAAGCCGCACAATCTCATTCCATTGCGAAGCAAATTGTTTGTAATCTGCAATATCAAGTAATTCCAATTGTAAATTCACGATATGTTTCCAAACGGAAATGATATCAATACCTGCTTCATTAATGTAATAGTCACAATATTTGAGCAGCCATTTACTTTCCGGATTGATAGGCATAGAACTAGAAAAATGCCAGAAGTGGTTGAAGTGCAAATGTCTAAAAAACTGATCATTTCCCCTATTAGTAGGCACAACCTCATTGTCAATCTGATTTTTATCCAATGTCAATGCTTCATCAGCTATTACACCCTGAACAGATGGGCCCCTGCAGCTACCTTCCCTATCCTGAGAGCCGAGCATGATTCCAAAGCCATTGTTGAAAGAAATAAAGTTTTCATATTTCAAGGGAGCTTCAAAAGGTTTACCCCAGGAAACGGGAGGTTTTCTACCCAACATCCAATGCACATTTTTATATAAACCGTTTCTTTCCAGAAATGAAAATGTTGCAGGCAGCGTCCTTGTATAAAGCTGAACAAAAGTCCTGCCAGCAACCAGGACAATGCCGCGAGGCATTTTCCGGAAAGCTCTTATAATCTTCCAGCCTATGGCGTTACTTTTGCCTGATCCTCTGCCTTCAATGTTTGTTTCATCTTTGGCATCCAAAAGAATTGACTGTAATTGTATTTTATTCAGAGATAGTTTCTTCACTGTCATAATCAGGTAGTTCAGGATTAAGTATTTTATAAGCATCAACATCCGTAATTTCAGATTCCAATAAATCTGAAAGATTTTTTCTGTTTGTAACAGAATACTTTTGCATATCAAGGAGATCAACTTTTGCTGCAGCTGCTTCAGTAGCGATAACAGCAAAATAATCATGTTTTTCAAGCAATGACAGATCTATATCATCATCTTTACCAATACCCAACACCATGTAATAATTTTGCTGTGCTTTTATTCTGGCCATAAGATTGTTTGTACTTTTAGCTTTGATCAAAGTATCTTTGATATCTTCAATTAAAAAAGCAGTTTCATAATTTTTATTTACTGTAGCAACAGAAGAAAAAAAGCGTTTGGTATTTTCAATATCACGCCTGATTGAAGAAATTGAAATATTTGGGAATTTAAGTTGCATCATTTTTTCAACATCCTTTTGATGTGAGAACCTCCGGAGTTGATTGTCACAATAATCCCATCTATCAAATATTTCCTTATCTTTTTCAGTAATAAAAGAAGTATTATCATCCATAACCCATTTTAAAATACGGTTATAAGTTTCTGCAGAAATAGGCAAATATTTAGGCATTGCGATTGTTATTTAAAAAATTCAGCATTATATTTTGAGCAGGATTGCTGCCATTGGCAGCACTATCCGAAATTGATTTTCTGAGTTTATATTCAGCTTCAAGCCAACCTTTCATAAACCGAGCATGAGCAGGATTACCACCAAACAAAATATGAGAAGAAAAATCAATTGGATCAACTTCCAACACAACAGCAATTTCATCTGTTTTAAAAAACAGTCCTGCCATATCTTCTATGGTTTGTAACTGATCTTCATCAAAATTAAAATCCATAATTAAGTAATATTATTTTTATAAAATTCATCATGTAATATTTTAAAATCGAAATTAAATACCTCTTTATCTGTGAAAATAATACCTCTTTCAATCTTTGGATTGTCGGTTGCGTTCTGGCTTGTCACTACAGATATATTCCATTTGTCATTCCAGATTAAAGCTGTTTTAGCGTGTATAGAAGTACAGCGATAATCCAAAGAAGTAGCAATCATCTGAAAAGGTTTCGGCGAAATAGATTTTACCCTATTATCAAGCAGGACCTTAAAAGAGAGCATTTGTTTTTTTTCAAGCAGATTAATGATCTGTGAAATAGATTTAGAAGAAAAAGAATAAGATGATAGGAATACATTAGCAGGGCCAGTTTGTTTTAAAATGTATAAAATTAATCTTACCAGGTTAAAATTTCCATAGCTGTAGTAATGAATGTTTTTATCAGGCTGAATGGTACCAATAGCTTTGGTAACAATAACATCTTTATCAGAAACAAAAGCTGAAGGAAGGCTTTCATGTTGAATGAAAGTTTCGGGTTCAACAGTAGTTTTTTTTATTGCAGCATTCTGTTTAACAGATTGCTGATTAACTTTAGAATTAATTTTTTTTGTGTCTAAAAGCATCTTAATTATTATTA
>CAIUKU010000116.1 GCA_903899825.1 uncultured Bacteroidales bacterium
ATTCATTGATTTTGATAATAAAGAACTTACTTATATGTTCAATTTAAAATAAAATGATAACAAACGCTCCATCAATCAGCATAATAACTGTTGTTTACAATAGCAGAAATGATATTGAGAAAACTATATTAAGCATTCAGAAACAAACTTTTAAAGAATTAGAATATATTGTTATTGATGGTGGTTCAACAGATGGTACAATAGATATTATTCATCAATACGAAAATGTAATCGACAACTGGATTAGCGAACCAGACAAAGGTTTGTATGATGCCATGAATAAAGGAATTTTGCTGTCAAAAGGTAAATTTTTATGGTTTATCAATGCCGGGGATGAAATTTTCGAAGACACTACGCTGGAAAAATTATTTGCTATTGATTGTTTTGCTTCTGACATTTATTATGGTGAAACAGCCCTGATTGATGAGAATGGAAATATTTTAGGATCAAGAAGTCAGCTCAGCAATCGCGAACTACCTGAAAAGCTTAACTGGAAGAGCCTGCAAATAGGTATGGTGGTTCAGCATCAATCCATTATTGTAAGAAAAGAAATAGCTCCTTTGTATAACCTTAATTATAAAGTAGCTGCAGACATTGACTGGGTAATAAACGGTCTTAAAAATACTACAAAAATTGTTAATTCCCGGCTTTTTTTATCTAAGTTTTTGACCACCATGTTTCTGGGAAATAATCATGGAGGTGGATTTTCCTCTCAGCATTATAAAAGAGCATTAAAGGAAAGATTCAACATATTTACCAAACACTATGGTTTGGTAAATACGTTGTATAATCATTCTTATATTTTTTTGAAAGCAGTAAAAAAATATTTGAGGAATATTACTCCTTTTTCTTGTTAAAAATGCTATAAGCAATCGCAGATAAAGCCAATACCACAAAAAAGATTGAACTAAACAAAGATACACTTTGGGCTTTATAATAGGAAGCTGGCTCAAAACGGAATTCAATAGTATGGTCTCCGGATGGTATTACTGCAGCTCTCAATACGTAATTAGCCCGTAAATGTTCTTCTTTTTTTCCGTCAATATACATATTCCAGCCTTTTTTTTCATTGTAATATACTTCTGAAAAAACTGCTAAATTTTTCCGGTTGGTTTTGGTGTGATAAATAATATTATCTGGTTTAATACTTATTAATTGTATTGATCCGGGAGAAGAAGTGTCTTTCTGATTGGATATATTTGTAACTAAAGCTGAAAACCTTTTATCAACGATCGCTGTTTTTTTAGGGTCAAAATTAACTAAACCGGCAATTTCCTCATCTGCATTGTTTACCATTTTAATGTCATTTACAAACCAGGCATATCCCAAAGCAAAGTTATTTTTTATGGGTTGAGTCTCCGGATTGATAATAATATATTTGGTATTTAGCATATTAAGCACTTTCAGTTTTTCAAGCGAACTATCAATGGTAGCATAGCTGACCGCATTTTTTAAAACAGATTGTAAAGTAGCCATTTCAGGCTGAATGGAATGATCAACTAAATCCTGATATCTTCTTAATTTTGCTGCATGATAACCACCAATTGATTTATGAAAATAGGAAGTATGTGATTCTGTAAATGGATTCTTTGTTAAATTCAGTACCCTGTAATTTAAGTCCTTATCTTGTAAAATATATAAATCAGCCTGGGTTGGTGCTATTAGATTGGCAGTTTCTCTTTTTGATAAAAAATTGTCTTCATTCAAATATCTTTTATCAACCATCCATAAATCAAGCAAAACAAGAACTGTTAAAATACCCAGAAAATATTTCTGACCTAATTTTTTAATAGCATAAAAATAAATCGTAATACCGGCTAAAACAATAAAAATAAGAGATCTGATAGCATCAAACCTCAATAAGGATGCTCTGTCAGCAGGTAAGGTTTCTTTAAGCCAATCAGGCAATTGAGCATCAGAAGGTGATGTAAAGCTAAAAACAGCGCCTGCAAAAAATATGTAAAAGAGTAAGATGCCAACTACTATATAGGAAGCGTTTTTGAAAGCTTTCATGAATTCTTCTTTTGAGAGCTCCCGCTTCAATATTTTATCAAGCGCCAATATTCCGAGTACAGGAATACTGACACCAGCAATTACAAGTATCATGGAAACAGTCCTGAATTTATTATACAAAGGAAAATAATCTAAAAAAAGATCTGTCAGGAAAAAATGTTTACCCCATGCCAACATAAATGACAATACAATGCTTGCTAACAACCACCATTTAACAGCACCTTTAACAATAAAACAACCTAAAACAAAAAGAAATATGGCTATAGCTCCTATATAACAAGGACCTTCAGTAAAAGGTTGTGGTCCCCAATAAAGTGGTAATTGTTTAATGATTTGTTTTGAATTGGGTGCATTGTTCTGAACAAGAAATTTATAGGTTTCAGAGCTTTCCGGTAATTCACCACCGGAAGAACCACCCATAAGATTCGGAATTAATAAATTCATTGTTTCTCCAACTCCATAACTCCATGCCGTTGCATAATCCTTATCTAATCCTGAAGTTTTATTTCCTAAATTATTTGTAAGTTCAGATTTTCCACGTATAGAATCTGCACTATACTCGAATGTAATAAACAAATCCCGGGTATGTGGCAAAACTGCCAGTAAAAGTGATAATAGCAAAATTGAGGATGAGATTGCAAAATGCTTATAGTCTTTTTTGTAAATATACTGAACACTTTTAATAATAACAAGCAGTAGTATCATTAATGCCAGATAATAGGTAATCTGTGGATGATTAGTTACAACTTCGCATCCCAGAAAAAGTGCTGTTAATAATCCGCCCCATAAATATTTTCGTTTATATACAAGGAGGACACCGGCAAGTACAAGTGGAATAAAAGCAATAGCATAAGCTTTTGTAATATGACCGACTGAAATAATAATAATATTGTAGGAGCCAAAGGCAATAAGAATGGCACCTGTTAATGCTATCCATTTATTGAGTTTTAATGAAACAAATAAGAAATATGCACCTATAAGGTAAGTGAATAAAATAGCCATGTTCAGATAAGGCAACAAACCAAATAAAGTTAATAAATTAAAACAATAGCTAAATACATTCCTCGATTTTTCTCCAATAATCTGATAAGTTGGCATTCCTCCAAACATGGTTGTTGTCCATAGGGTATAATCTCCCGTTTTTTCATGATAATCTCCGGCTTCTTTCGACATACCTGCAACATTCGTCATATCTGATTGCTGTAATGACTTTCCCTCTAATACAGGGCTAAAATAGATGACAGATAATAATAAAAAGATGGCAATGATAATTGCATGTTCCCATATTACAGGCATTATTTTGTTTTTTAAATTCATCTTATTCTTTTTTATAGATTTAAAATTGTACAAAAATAAATCAGAAAGTTTGAGACATTTGCATTAACATCTTTTATCAATTATAAATAATTTAATAAATTGTAAATCTGCTCAAGCTATAAAACTGAAAATATCGGCTACGAAGTTATAAAAAATAACTATTCGAGCCTCTTTTTACATTTTTTTTTTAGAAAAAATGAATCAAAATCTTTGAAATAATTTAATTATTTATACATATAATAGGAAAATCAATCCAAAAATATTGATTCCAAAGAAGCCATATATAATTCAATAATTAAAAATTCAAATAATACGAAAAGGAAGATAAAAATTCTTTGATGTAATCTCTAAAAGCTATACATTTGCTTTTTAATAAAACTATAATTTGAAAAGAGCAATAGTTTCAGTAACAAATGACTTATCAACCGACCAAAGGGTGGATAAAGTGTGTAAAACATTACAAAAATGTGGGTTTGAGGTGCTTTTGCTGGGTCGTCACAAAAAGGATAGTAAAACTTTAGCTAAACGTACTTATGCTACTGAACGCATGCATCTTTTGTTTGAAAAAGAAGTTTTTTTTTATGCTGAATTCAATTTTAGATTATTTTTCTTTTTGTTGTTTAATAAATCAAATTTATTGATTGCTAATGATTTGGATACTTTATTGCCTTGCTTTTTGGTCAGCAAAATAAAAAGAATTCCACTGGTTTATGATAGTCATGAATATTTTTGCGGAGTTCCTGAATTGGAAAAAAATCATATAGCCCGCAAAATATGGCTTGCCATTGAAAAGTGGATTTTTCCCCGTTTAGATCATGTATTTACAGTAAACGATTCCATTGCTGATTTATACAAAAAACAATACAAAAAAGAGGTGAAGGTCGTACGAAATATTCCGCTCAAACAGCATAGTATTGTTTCAAAAACCAAACAGGATTTGGGCTTGGCATCTGATAAAAAGATTTTATTACTGCAAGGGGCAGGTATCAATGTTGATAGGGGAGTAGAAGAACTTATCATTGCCATGCAATGGGTTAATAATGCTGTATTGCTGATTATTGGAGGAGGTGATGTTATAGAAAGTCTCAAAATAAAAGCACTACAATTAAATTTAAATGATAGCATTCGCTTTATTCCCAAGCTCCCATTCGATGAATTATATAACTATACTAAATTGGCTGATTTAGGCTTGACTCTGGATAAAGATACCAATATTAATTACCGCTTCAGTTTACCGAATAAATTATTCGATTATATACATGCAGGTATTCCTGTTTTAGCTTCAGACCTGATTGAAATTAAAAAAATTATTGAAAAGTATGAAATTGGTGAAATATTATCAGATCATCAACCTAAACACATCGCGCTGCATATCAATTGTTTGCTTGCTGATGAAATTAAACTTGCCGAATACCGTAAAAATACAAATTTTGCTGACGAAGCATTGAGTTGGGAAAATGAAGAAAAGGAATTGATAAATGTGTATAAAAAATATATTTAAATTTATTTTGAAATATAGTCTAGTAAGGCTCTGATTATATGGTTTTAAGATATATTATTTAAAATAATCAGCTTTCAACAAACATGAATTTGACTATTAAAATAGAATAAGCGAATGATTTCAATATGTATTCCCATCTATAACTTTAATGTATCAGAATTGGTTCGTGCATTGTCTTTTCAAATTAAAGAAAATAAACTTCCTTGTGAAATAATACTAATTGATGACTGCTCTTCGGATTCTTATAAAAAAATGAACGAAGAGGTATGTAAAAATGAAATATATATTCAATTAGATGAAAACATCGGAAGGGCAAGAATCAGGAATCTTTTTAAAAATTATGCAAAATATGAATATTTGCTATTTCTTGATTGTGATTCATTAATTGTATCAAATGATTTTTTATTAAATTACATTGAAGTTATTAAAAAGTCAGCATATCCGATTATTTGTGGAGGGAGGTTTTATAAAAATGAACATCCCGGAAGAAATAAAATGCTGAGATGGAAATATGGAATCAAAACAGAAAGCCAGCCATTAAATATTCGAATTAAGTCTCCCAATAAGTCATTCATGACTAATAATTTTGTTATACGACTGGAAATTTTTGAACAAATTAAATTTGATGAGAGAATTACCGACTATGGGCATGAAGATACACTTTTCGGATATGTTTTAAAAAAGAATGGGATTAAAATTCATCATATTGACAATCCTGTATTAAATGGTGATATTGAAACGAATACTGATTTTTTAATAAAAACTGAAA
>CAIUKU010000117.1 GCA_903899825.1 uncultured Bacteroidales bacterium
AAAATTCAAATAGTTTACAGATAAAGAAACTTATTATTAACTAAACATTCTAAAATTAAAATTTAGTTTTAGGAAATATAAGTTTTTTGTTATTTATTCAAGCATAATCTTATGGCTCAGATTAAAATTGTTTTGGTGGACGATTATAAGTTTATTAGGGATGCTTTAAAGATATTTTTGATGAATTTGCCAGATATAAAAATTATTGGAGAAGCTGCAAATGCAAATGAGTTATTCATTTTATTGAAAACAATTAAGCCCGATATTATTCTGATGGATATTTCATTACCTAAAATGTCAGGAATCGAAATAACAAAAAAAATCAGCCTTGAGCAACCTGA
This sequence comes from uncultured Bacteroidales bacterium, assembly GCA_903899825.1. GTDB lineage: Bacteria > Bacteroidota > Bacteroidia > Bacteroidales > JACABE01 > JACABE01. Next base: position 342 of record CAIUKU010000117.1, read on the forward strand.
AATTAAAGTAATTATGTCAACTGCAAATGAAAAAAATGAAATGATTCTCGATTCATTTAAAGCTGGTGCCTTGGGTTATCTTCCAAAAGATGTTGAGCAGGAGGAGCTCATTTTGGCTATTGAAACAGTTTTCAAAGGAAAAGAATATATCGCCAAATCTCTTTCTAATTTAATTTACATAAAGACTTAATAATATCTTGATCCACTTCTAACTCATAGTGTAAAAAAAAGTAAAGTCAAACTATTATCCATTAAGTATTTTCACCGTGATTTCCCTTATTTAATAAATCGTAAAATCCCTTATATAAAAACCGTAAAATTTCGGATTGTTTTTTCATTTATAATAATGTTATTTTGTTTTTTCATAGAAATAAAAATATTACGGTTATAGACCCTATAAATCAATCAATTTATAGGGTTTATTCTCCGTAATTTAACTTTATTCAAAACGATATCAAGATAATACAACAGTTGAAACTAGCCATGTGAAAATATTCACATACGAAGATGATTATTTTGGCAAATTACATTTGTATAAATAAATTTTAAAAATAAACTTATGAAAATTAAATTATTTATTTTATTCATATCTGTTTTTTATTCAATCAGTTTATCTGCACAATATTATGTTGCAGTTAATGGAAATGATTTAAACACAGGCACTTTTACAGCTCCTTTTAAAACCATTCAGAAAGCTGCTAATATAATGACAGCTGGTGATACATGTTTTATACGAGCAGGCGTTTATCGTGAAACTGTATCTCCTTTAAATAATGGAACATCAGTAGCTCATATCGTTTTTAGAAACTATCAGGAAGAGAAAGTAATTATTGTTGGGACAGATTCTATTTCAGGATGGGTACCATATCAGAATGGAATTTATAAAGCTTATGTACATGATACCGTTTTGCAGTTAAGTGTTGATAAAAAAATGGCCTATGAGGCCCGTTATCCTAATTTCAGAGGCAACTATATGAGTCTGAGCGATTGGAAAGCAGTTGCCATTGATACCAATAGCAATGCAACGTTCAGTGGAATGAATTTTCCATCTGGTTATTGGGTAGGTGGTTATGTAGAAGTGTTAGTAGCTTCTAAATGGGTAAGTCATAATGGCAAAATAAGTTCTTCAAATGGAAGTCAGTTAAATTGTAATGAAACATCCTGGCCATGGGGATCTCATCCAGCCTACAGTCCTGGTATATACACTGGAAGTGGAGTCGGATATATAACCCACCATCTCAATGCTTTGGATACTATCAATGAATGGCACTGGCAAAATGACACTTTGTATTATTATCCTCAAAATCCTTCGAATATTGCTAATATGAAATTTGAAGCAAGAACAAGAATGTATGGATTTAACTGTTTTGGCAAACAATACATTGAAATTAATAATATCCATTTTGTTTGGTCAACTGTTAATTATGAAAATGCTACTGGATGTATTTTAACCAATGCAAGTGTTTGGTTTCCAAGCCCATTTCATTATTTTCAAAAAGGATGGACCAGACAAGCATTTGATCCAAATAATTATGGAATAAATAATTGGGAAGGTAAGGGAGTTGCGCTATCAGGCTATAATAATATTGTAAAGAATTGTTATGTTGCTCATAGTTGGGGTGATGGAATTAGTATAGGCGGACAGAATAATACAGTTGAAAACTGTTTGATAGAAGATTGCAACTGGTTAGCAACTGATTGTGCTTTAATTACAACAGTTGGTTTGGGACATCACATACGTCATAATACAATCCGACGAACAGCACGTAGTGCATTGGTGCATCGTTTAACAAATGTAATTGATATTATATATAATGATATGTATGATTGCGGAAAATTAACCCAGGATTTAGGAATAACCTATACTTATCAGTCAAACGGTTACGGATCATATATCTCAAATAACTGGGTTCATGATAATCATTCAACTACTTCTTGTATGGGTATTTATCTTGATAATGCTGATACAAATTATGTGCTGCATCACAATGTAATCTGGAATTGTACAAATGCCATTCAAACCAATAAGCCGGCTGTTAATCATCAGATTTATAATAATACAGTATGGTTTTGTACAAATGCGATGGGTGCCTGGGGAAATACCGGAACTACGATCCAAAATCAGATAGTAAAAAATAATTTATCCAATAAAACATGGAGCCTGGGAACTGTGTTCAGTAATAATCTGGTTACCTCAACATCGCCTTTTACTGATGCCAATGCTTTTGATTTCACCTTAACTACCAATTCTCAGGCAGTTGATTACGGAATACATATAACCGGAATTACAGATGGTTATTCAGGTTCTTCGCCTGATGCCGGTGCTTATGAATTTGGCAACCCGCAATGGATACCTGGAAGTAATGTTATGATGCCCGATATCAGTGAAGTATTTGTGAACCCAGCATTACCAGATGCAGCAAAAATTATCAGTGGAACTTTTACAGTATGTCAAGGTCAGCAAAATGTGAACTATACAGTTGAGCCTGTTATTAATGCAACTTCTTATATTTGGACGCTTCCCAACGGAGCCACTGGAATAACTTCTAAAAACAGTATTACCGTTAATTACAGCAATTCCGCTACTTCAGGTAATATTACTGTAAAAGCACATAACAATAACGGTGATGGCATTTCAGTTTCAAGAAACATTACTGTAAACCCTTTTCCAGACGCAGCGGGATCTATAAACGGAACTGATACCGTCTGCTTTGGTTTAAGTGCTGCAACTTATATGGTTTCAACTGTCAATAATGCTACTTCTTATTTATGGACTTTACCTTCAGGTACTACAGGAACATCATCTACAAATTCAATAAATGTTAATTTTGGCAGTAATGCAACATCAGGGAATATTACTGTAACGCCTCACAATGCTTGTGGAGACGGTCCTTCATCAATTTTACCGATAGTTGTCGGTACATTTTTACCCGATTCAGCAGTCAGTATTTCAGGTTTAACAAGCGTTTGTCAGGGAAATACAATAAACTACTCTACTCCAATGATAACCAATGCAGATTCTTATAGCTGGACATTACCCATTGGTGCCACAGGCAATAGTTCAACCAACAGCATCAATGTGAATTATGGAATGAATTCAATTTCAGGTGAAATTACAGTTAAAGGAAGTAACAATTGCGGAACAGGACAACAAAAATCATTGGCAATTAATGTTTTTACAACCCCGTCTACTCCGCTGATTTCGCTTACCGGTGATTCATTAACATCAAATGTTCAGTATGGCAATCAATGGTACAATCTGACTTCAGGTATCATTCCGGGTGCCGATGCACAATCCTACAAACCTATTCAAAGCGGGACATATTTTGACATTGTAAATCTGATTGGTTGCCCTTCAGATACATCCATTATGATATATTTTAATTATACCGGAATAAATCAATTAAATAATAAAATCAATATTCAAATTCTGCCCAATCCAAATTCTGGCAATTTTGTAGTGATGAGTGAAGATAAAATATTTGATATTGAGATATCTGACATAAAAGGTTTGTTTTTTTGCAAAAAATACAGTAAAAATCAAAACAATATTTCTTTTAGTCTTAACTTAAATAAAGGAATTTATATATTAAAAGTTACAACATATAAAGGATGTACTTTCTTAAAAATGATAGTAAGTTAATTATATACTATGAATCCAATCTAAAAATCCAGAAGAAAAAAAAATATTTTGGGCTAAAGCCCTGATTATTAATTTTTATAATTAGCAACACTCTTAAGAGCTTTGTTATTGAATATCAGTTTTTATACGGCTTTAGCCAAAATTAATATAGTTTTTGGACTGGACTCATACTATAAAAAAATAACAATTATTAAATCAATATTTAAGCATTTATAATTATGAAAACAATAATTTATCATTCAATTAAGCCCATAAATACAATGAAGATTATGGCAGCTGCAATTTTGCTTACAATATCCTGCAATTTTAATTCGATTGGACAGATTGCTGTTACAACAAATAGCAGCTCAGGTTTAGTGGCGACTTATTCCAGTCTGGCTGCAGCTATTTCAGCTTTGAATGCAGCAACTATTACTTCTCCTGTAATTATTAACTGTGCAGCAGGAGGCAGCGAAACATATTCTTCTGCAACGGCAGGAACTATTACAGCGACAGGAAGCGCTATAAATACTATTACCATACAAAAAAGTGGTGCAGGTGCAAATCCAATAATAACAGCTGGTGCAGGTACTTCTACATCAATTGATGCCATTATTAAAATCGGTGGCGGCGATTATATTACTATTGATGGTATTGATGTAAAAGAAAGCATTGCAAATACCACAACTACTACTCAGATGGAATTTGGCTATTACATCAGCAATGCATCTGCCACAAATGGAGCCCAATATAACACTATTAAAAATTGCAAAATAACTCTGGAAAGAAGCAATACCACTACCAAAGCAATCTATCAAAATGTTACAACCTCACCTACCAATGCCAACGGCGCCAATTCTTATAATAAATACCAATTTAATTCTATTGAAAATACCTATAATGGAATTTATATCGTTGGAAACATTTCCTATAACGATATGAATCTGGAGATTAGTAATTGTACTATAGGTGCTAATACTGTCAATGATATAGGAAATGGCTCTGCTTTACAGGCAAATGGAATTCGTACAGCTTATTCCAATAATATATCAGTTTTTAATAATGAAGTACGAAATGTCAGCATTTCATCAGGAGGACAAACTCTTTTTGGAATTTATTTAAATTCACTACAGGGAAGCTCTAACAATGTTTACAATAACAAAGTGCATGATATACAAACACTAAGCACCAATGTTCTTTCAATAACTGCGGGTATTCGTGCAGATATTCAGGCTGGTGCAATTTGCAATATTTATAACAATATGATTTATGCCTTGCAACATGGTATCTTTACAACCACATCAACAATGGTAATCTATGGAATTGGCGTAAGCTTAAATGGAACTGGAATTGGAAATGTATTTTACAATTCAGTTAGAATAGAGGAAGATGAATTTCCCACAAGTACAGGACTTTTGGTAGGTGCTGTTGCAGGAACTGTAAATATTAAAAATAATATTTTTGCAAATTATTCATCATCAGGTAGCACCTCTCTCAGATACTGTATTTACAAACAAGCAACAAGTATCTTAAATTCTGCTAATTACAACGATTATTATATCAATACAAGTGGAACAAATAATAATGTAGGTTCCTATAATGCAACAGATCAAAATACATTGACAAACTGGCAAACTGTTACTTCAAAAGATGCAGCATCCTTAAATATTAATCCTGCTTTTGTATCTGTAACAGATTTACATTCATCCAGTATTAATTTAAATGCAGCTGCGGTTTGCATTTCAACTGCCAATGGAGATGGTTTGAATATTACCAATGATTTTGATGGTGATTTGCGAAATTTAACAACGCCTGATATAGGTGCCGATGAATTTACAGTAGCTCCTGTAAACCCATGTTCAGGAACACCTTCTTTAGCTACAATAATTGGATCAACAGCTGTTTGCTCCGGCACTTCTACCCTTTTGACATTAAACACAACTTATAATTTCCTTGGAATTAAATACCAATGGAAATCATCAAATGTTTCAGGTGGACCTTATACAAATATGGATACGCTATCAACACAATCTACAGGAAATCTATCAGTTACAAAATATTACATATGTACCATCACTTGTTCTAACAGCGGATTATTCATTACAACTCCTGAGAAATCAGTAGGAGTAACTACTCCACCATCGGCAACAATTGCTTATACTGCATCTTCATTTTGCAAAACCTTAACAACTCCTCAGCCGGTTACTTTAACTGGAAGCGCCGGAGGAAGTTTTTCTGCTTTACCTGGTGGATTGACAGTTAATATTACTACTGGTGCAATTACACCCAGTACAAGTAGTGCTGGAAATTATACAATTACTTATAAAATTGATTCAACAGCTGGTTGTCCTGTTTTTACTACAACTGCTATAGCAACTATAACGGCTGCCCCAACAGCCACAATAATTTATGCTGGTTCTCCTTTCTGTAAAACTCTTACAACTGCTCAGGCTGTCAGTTTAACAGGAACTACTGGTGGAACCTATTCAGCTTTACCATCAGGTTTAACAATAAATTCAACTACAGGAGCTATTACTCCAAACACCAGTATTGCCGGAACTTATACGGTTACTTACTCGATTGCAGCTGCAGGTGGATGTGCAGCCGTTACAACAACATGCTCAGTAAGCATCGTTACTCCTCCGACAGCAACTATAGCTTATGCCGGATCGCCATTCTGTAAATCAGTTACTATTACTCAAAATGTTACACTTACTGGAACTACAGGTGGTACCTTCTCTTATACTCCAACAGTATTAACATTGACTCTAAATTCTTCTAGCGGTTCTATTATTCCCAGCTCCAGTTCTGCAGGTACTTATATTATTACATATACTATAGCTGCTTCTGGTGGTTGTCCTGCAGTATCAACTACTGCTCAGCTAAGTATAAACCCTTTACCTGCAAATGCAGGTACAATTACTTCAATAAATAACGACAGTGTTCTTTCAGGAGAAAACAATGCAATCTACAAAGTTCCAATTATTGCCTTTGCAACCTCCTATATCTGGTCTTATTCAGGCACAGGTGCTAGCTTTATTCCTTCAGCTACAACCAATGTCGACAGCGTTAAAATTAACTTTAGTGCTAATGCAACTTCCGGAATTTTAACAGTAAAAGGTCATAATGCCTGTGGAGATGGTATTGTCTCGGCTAACTATCCAGTTCATGTTGCCCTTGGAAGCGATGATAATGCTAATTCTTTAAAATATCAGATCTATCCAAATCCAACTTCCGGTATGTTAAGCATTATAATGAATGATATTAACATCAAATTTGAATTACAAGTCATCAACATTCAAGGCAAAGTAATTCATTCAGAGATGATAAACAATGAGAGTGTATTAAATATTTTAAAAATTGATTTAACCTCCTATCCTAAGGGCATTTATTTTGTAAAACTGATCAACAAAAACTTTACAAAAGTTGAGAAAGTTGTTTTGCAATAAATCAGATCAATTACTTTATAAAAAAGGGGGAAGTGAAAACTTTCCCCTTTTTCATTTTAAAACCATCATGTCATGAAATAGGATTACATAAAAATTGTAATAAATAAGTTATTAAAGCAATACAATCTATTGATACTGTTATTTAGTTAACAAAATTTTTTAATCATAATAAAATGTGAATTTAATAAAAAAATATATTTTTTCTAAAAAAAAAAACCGGATTCATATAAATATAAAAAGCTATTATTTATCTATCT
>CAIUKU010000118.1 GCA_903899825.1 uncultured Bacteroidales bacterium
TATTAATAATAAATGGTATCTCTATAAGTTTCAAATGATTTTATAAATACACTATCTATTTTGCCTTTTTGCCAAATTCCGTGTTCTTGCCATATTATTCCGTACGGATAATATAAATCACCACGTGCTAATAACCCCAAACTATCATTGCGTAAGAACTGTGTTGGGCCGTTTCCTGCATAGCTAAAATACCCCCCCCATTGGAGGAATTAAACGACAGCCTCCAATAATCCAAATAGCATCAGTACTTATGCTATTATGCCCTTTTAAAATAGGATTAAACCAAGCATAGGCATCCATGGTTAAGGTTAATGAATCGTAAGTTTTACCTGCCGTTAATGGTTTTATTTCATACGCTCCCTCATCGTAAAAACGATATTGTTCTTTTTCAGCCCAAATTCTTGGGGCATCACCTTCAAAAGTAAAACTGAATTTGCCGTCGGCTCCTGTTGTTATTTGTTGAGTTGCTCCACTTCCAGTAGTTGTATGATTGCTACCAAAAAATCCACTAGTATTACCCGAACCATCGTGCATGGTAACTATAGCTCCTTCAATAGGTTTATGGCTGCCAGTATTTATTACTGTACCATGAATAATAGTTGTTTTAGTTTTTTCTTTACATGCAATGCAAAATAGAGCAATTGCAATACATAGTATTGTTATTTTTTTCATAGATATAGTAATATACCTCTGCATGTATTTTTAAATACACGCAGAGGTGTTTTTTAATAATAAATAGTATCTCTATAAGTAGTAAATGCTTTGATAAATACAGAATCAGTTTTTGTAGTAATAATCTTATTTCTTGTAAGTTTTATTGTGTAAAATTGATATGTATCTCCTATTGCTGGGGCATCTATACTAAATATATTACTAAATGGACCTATACCATTTAATGTACAATTTAACCAACCAGTACTTGTTTTTGAATTTGTTAAAGCATCAAAAAATATAGTATCTGTAGAATAAGAAGTGTTTTTTGATTGTAATATAGGATTAAAATTAGCATCGGCATACATTTTAAGAATTTCGTTGTTAGTTTTACCATCAGGGTATGAGTGCATCATATCGGTAGCCGATGAGTAACCATCTTTCATATATCCTAAAAATGCTTCATATTCGCCTTCAAGCGAAATGTTGAATTTTCCTAAGGAATCGGTATATACTTCGGCATAACCGCTTCCCATTGTTTTTCCGTCAACAATAGAACCCGAAGTTCCTATACCATCTTGCAAAAAAACTTTAACATCAGCTATTGGTTTTCGAGAACCATAATTTATTACTTGTCCTTGTACTGTTGTATGGTATTTTTTATGGCAACTTTGCATTACTATAAGACAAAGTAAAATAGATATTGTTAGTTTCATAGCTATTGATTAATAGTTCCCGAAAGAAGTTTTTACTTCTTTCGGGAAAAGTTGAGTTGTATTAATAATAAATGGTATCTCTATAAGTTTCAAATGATTTTATAAATACACTATCTATTTTGCCTTTTTGCCAAATTCCGTGTTCTTGCCATATTATTCCGTACGGATAATATAAATCACCACGTGCTAATAACCCCAAA
>CAIUKU010000119.1 GCA_903899825.1 uncultured Bacteroidales bacterium
AAATTTTGAAATTAAACATTGTAAATTTTTAAAATAATAATCTTAAAAATAAAAAAGCTCCCGAAAAGAGAGCTTTTTAAAATTATATTAATAAAAGGAAAAGATATTTTCCTTCATTATTTTTAATAGTTTAAATTATTTTTTAGCACCAGAGCATTTTTTTGAGCAATCCGATTTGGTTTTGTCACATTTAGCATCTGTTTTAGTTTCGCCCTTACAGCTTTTTACATCTCCTTTGCAACATTTTGCATCTGCTTTTTTATCACCTGCACAACATTTAGGAGTTGCATCTTTCGTTGCTTTTTTTTCTGTTACTGTAACAGCTGTTTTATTTTTATCCTGTTGAAAATTATTAGCGTTCGCTGTGTATACAAATAGAACGAAAGTTATCAAAGAAATTCCTACGATTATTTTTTTCATTTTTATTATTTTTAAATTATTATACAAAATTAGTCCTTTTCTGCTATGTAAAAATGTTATTATTATGTTAATTATGTTAGATTATAGTTAAGCAATCTCTTGAAACCAAAAGAAATCAATTAATTTTGATAGATATTTCACGAATTTTTGCTTAACTATGTTAAAATACGAGGAATTTTTATTAATATTGTATGCGGAATAAAAAAAATTAATGAACAAAAAAATTATTTCAATAATAACTATTATCTCAAGTTTATCATTAATTGGGGTTGTTGTAATTCAATTACTTTGGGCAAATTATGCGTTGGAATTAAGGAAAGAAATTTTCAACAACAGAACCCAGGTTTTTTTAGAAAAAGTAGTTTCTGAAATTACAAATAATGAAAATTGCGAGAATTCACATGAAACATGTCCTCTAATTAAAAATAAAAGTCACGCTTCCTGTGCAAGTATTTTTGTGAAAGTTCATAACATAAACATTCAAAAGCTTGATTCGATGATGAAAACTGAATTCTGCGAAAGAATGAAAGTAAACAAAGACTATGTTTATGGAATAATAGATTATGAAAACAAACAGCTTATAACATGTTCTAATAAATTATATTACAACGAATTACTTAACACCTATCACACCTATCCTATTCCTTGCTATGCAAATAATAATAATAAGTATTTAGGTATATATTTCCCAAATCAGAATATTTACATCTTAAACAGAATGATATTTCTTTTAATAGTATCTACTCTGTTTCTTTTGGTAGTTATTGTTAGTTTTTTGCTCACAGTTTTCATTTTACTCAGACAAAAGAAGCTTTCAGAAATGAAATCGGATTTTGTAAACAATATGACACACGAATTTAAAACTCCGATTTCTACAATTTCACTTGCCAGTGAGATGCTTACTAAATCTTCGGTTTTAGAATCTAAAGAAAAAATATTACAATATGCCAATATAATATTTGATGAAAATGCTCGTTTAAAGACTCAAGTTGAACAAGTTCTTCAAATATCTGTGTTAGATAAAAAGAAGTTTAAACTATTAAAAAAAGATATTGATATACATGCAATCATAGAAAATGTTGTTGAAAATTTTCAATTGGTTGTGCAGCAAAGAGATGGTATAATTAATTTAGATTTAAATGCAGATCCTTCTCATATCTTTGCTGATCCAATACATTTTTATCATATCATTTCAAATTTAATTGATAACGCTAACAAATATTCACTAGATGCACCTCTGATTACTATTTCTACAAATTGTATAAAAACAGGCATCATTATTACAATAGAAGACAATGGAATTGGAATAAGTTCCGATAACATTAAACATGTTTTTAAAAAACTATATCGTGTCCCGACAGGCAACATTCATAATGTGAAAGGCTTTGGTTTAGGTTTGTATTATGTAAAAACAATGGTTGAAGCACACGGTGGTAATATTAAATTAAAAAGTGAAATTAAAAAAGGTAGTACATTTGAAATTTTTTTCCCATTTAATCACAATATAAATATATAAAAGTCATGAAAAAGTATAAAGCCAAAATATTACTCGTTGAAGACGACCCAAATTTAAGTTTGATTTTGGTTGATTATCTTGAACTCCTTACCTATGAAACCATTTTGTGCAAAGATGGAATTCATGGTTTAAACACATTCAAATCAACCCATTTTGATTTATGTCTCTTAGATGTAATGATGCCTAAAAAAGATGGATTTTCACTTGCTGAAGACATCAGAAAACTGAACCAGGAAATTCCTATCATTTTTCTAACGGCCAAATCATTGAAAGAAGATCGGATCAAAGGATTTAAAGCCGGTTGCGATGATTATATTACCAAACCTTTCAGTACAGAAGAATTAAGCCTTCGGATAGATGCCATCCTTAAAAGATGTATGATCAGAAGTAATCTTTCTGCCATCGAAAAACAAATTGTTTATAGTTTGGGTATCTTTACTTTTGATTACACAAATATGACATTGATTTCTCCCAATGTAAAGTATAACTTAACCCGTAAAGAAGTTGATTTATTAAAAATGCTATGCGATAATAAAAATTTACTGCTAAAAAGAGAAACTGCCCTGAAAACTATCTGGGGCGATGACAATTATTTTATTGGACGTAGTATGGATGTATTTATCACTAAATTAAGAAAATACTTAAAACCTGATCCGAATATTTCTATTACAAACATTCATGGAGCTGGTTTTAAACTTGAAATTGAAGAAAATATTTAAGCTCATTAAACCTTTTATTTAAATAGGCATCTAACTTTCATTAATAACTAAATATAAAACAATGAAATCTTCAAATTTTCTTAGCCTGATAATCGTTATAGCAATGATAGGCTTATTTACTACATCTTGCAAAAAAGACAATAAAGATGAAAAATTACCGGATTCTTCCTCTATGCAACAACTTGCACAAGATGAAGTTGCAATAGAATCATACGCTAATGAAGCATTGGATGATGCCAATGAAGTCTTGTCAAAAAACAGTCTGAAAAGCATTGCTTCATTTCCATGCAATGCAATCATCGATTCTATTGTATCAGGAGATACTATGATTTATTCTGTAACTTACAATGGTCTCAATTGCAATGGGAATAAGTATAAAACAGGAAAAATAATCTTTAAGAGATTGATATCTGCACCCTGGTCACAGGCTGGAACATCAGTTTCTTTACAATTTCTCAACTTTAAAGTTCTAAAAGTTGCTTCTCAAAAATGGATTATGCTGAATGGAACTAAAATCTGGACAAATTTTAGCGGTGGATTAATTAAAAATTTAGGAACAACAATTACAACCAATGTTACTCATACCATCGTAGGATCTATTCAAGCATCATTTAGCGATACAACCACCAGAACATGGTACATTAACCGCAAAAAGACATTTACTGGTATCTATCCGGGTGGTCTATTATTATCTATTGAAGGTTTAGGTAGTTCTAACGGATATAATAATTTAGCTACCTGGGGTGTTAACAGGCAAAATGAAAATTTTTATACACAAATCAATCAGGCTGTTGTTCTAAAACAAAGTTGTGGCTGGGATCCTGTGTCTGGTATTAAAATTCATCAGGTGCCTGCGGATGCCAAATCTGCAACTACAACATTTGGCTTTGATAGCAACAACCAACCTGTAACAACTTCATGTCCAACTCGTTTTAAAATCGACTGGGTTAAAAATGGTTTTTCAGGAACATTGTTTCTGGATCTTCACTAAGATTATATACTATTTCAAAAGAGGCTGATTCATATTATGAGTCAGCCTCTTTTTTTGCTTCAATGCGTTTTTGATATCTCATATAAAGTCGTTCAACCTTTTCACGGGCCCATGGCGTTTTACGAAGAAAAACAAGACTTGACTTCACACTCGGATTTTCCTGAAAACAACGAATTCTAATCAACTCAGCCAGCGCATCCCAATTGAAATAAAATACTAGGTCTTTAATGATATCTTCCAATGTCTTGCCATGCAGCGGATTATTCTTTTGAGATTGTTCCATAAATTAAGCAAATGAAAAGAGTTTAGTGATAATATTTATTGGTAGTTAAAATAATCTGATTTATAAATTTAGTATAATATCTAACATTCTTTATTTAATATATATCTATATTTTAGTGTACATCTTACACATCAGTTTCATTAAGCTCGTAATACATGAAAAAAACTATTTTTTTTTGTTATTGTATGGTTAATTACATTTTTTCTGTATTATCTTTGTCTGACTAAAAACATAAATATTATGAACACAAAGTTATACTTTTTTTTATTTATTGTGCTTTTTTCGTCACAAAGTTATGCTCAACGCTTTGGAATTAAATTTGCCTGGAGCAATGCTGATTATAGTTCATTTAATTTAAAACAAGACAAAAGTCAATTGTATCAAGGTTATCAGATTGGTATTTATGCCAGATCTGATAGCAGAATTTACCTCCAGCCAGAGGTTTATTATCATAAAAAAGAAGGAACATTTATAAATGAACCAGGTGTGGCTGGATATAATTTTTATTTTGATCCCTATAATCAATCCATCACGCTGCATACAATAAATATCCCACTGATATTAGGTTTGAATATTATTAAGCATAAGGATTTTACTTTACATGGCTTTCTGGGTGTTCAATCTTCAGTTGTAGTTGGTAAAAGCATATCAACTAAGTATAATTTCACTCCTATCAGCAAAAACGAAATCGAAAACATTACCGTAAAATATTTATACGGAGCCGGTATTGATATTTTCTTTCTTTCATTTGATGTAAGATATTACATTGATCCAACAAACCTTATTAATTCTTCCGGAGAAATTGCATTCCCAATGTTAAAGAATTATTATACCTTTAATATTGGGCTTAAATTGTTAAAATAATTTCATTTCAAAATCAATTGTATTTAAAATAGTGTAACTTTGTTCACCATATCATCTAGAGAAATCATATTGTTTATTCGTTTAAGTAATATAAAATTATATGAAGCATTTTTACAAAAAAAACTCCACAAATTCTGCATTGCAGTATATTGCAAATTCAACAGGCGTAATTTTTTTATCCATTTTTAAATCAAGCATTATTGTTATTCTCATTTTAGTGACTTTCTCAGTTGATGCTCAAAAAGCTACACTTCTTTTTTCAAAAAGCATGTTAAGCAAAACACCAAGACTGATTGAAATAGAACTATCTGATTCTTTGGGAATTATTAACCCAAGTGCTGTATTTTTTAATCAGTCAGACATGATATATTTTGTTGTCAAACCTCAGCAAGGTCAGGATTGGACGCTGAGCCGTAAAGATGCAGAAAAAAAATTGATAGAAACCAAACTCATTCATCAATTAAATGAAATACCTTCCATTCAATCCAAACCACTTTTTTTGAACGATGATATTACAGGAGTTGTATTATCCTTTCCCAAAAACAAAATCAATATTCTTAAAGAAATAAAGATAAAATTAGACGAAACAGCGTCTGAATCTATATTTATTCCGGAAAAATTATGGCCGGGATACAAAACATACAATGAAATCATTGCAAGTGCAACTTCATACGCTTTGAACGGAGATTATATCAATGCTTTTAAAAACATATCCAGACTATGGTGCAAAGACACATTGCTGTCAAAATTCTCTTTTTATGTTCCAGCTAAAGATAGTTTGTGTTTTTGGGCTGATCAGATATCTTTACAATCAAATACTCTATTCACTAAACAAATGGAAGCTTTTAATTTAAATAGCTCAGAACAAAATTTAAAACAGTTGTTTGGATTAAAAGACAGCATCTATGAAACATTAATATTGGTTGATACATTTTTAATTTCTATTAAAAATGAAATAGATGCTGTTTCCAGATCTATAAAAATTGATAAGCAAAAGCAATTCATCACACAGCAACTGGATTTATCTAAATTAATATTCCGCAAGAAAAAACTGCTTTTATTTGAAGAAAAAAATTATCAGGATTATCAATT
>CAIUKU010000120.1 GCA_903899825.1 uncultured Bacteroidales bacterium
TAAAAATCATTATTACTGTAACTCAAATTACTAATCCAACACCCTCTATTTAATAATTACTTTACTTCATGTTTAAGAATATAGTTTCTTAATTCGGTGTCATTTTCTAATTCGCCTGCTACAAATTCATCCATGCTCAATCCATACTTTTCAATAGCATTGACAAACAATTTGGTAAAATTACTCATTTTTTTTGCATCGCGCTTTCCGTTTTTAATTTCAAGATATTCAAGAATAACCATATTATACCTGATACGGTGTTCTCCTTTAAAGTGATGAACAGTCGTTTTTCCGTCAAAGACGGTGAAGCTAACTGGATATTCTTTTGGACGGAACATTACAAAGAACCAGTGCCAGATAATAATGGCCAGTGTGGCTAAAATTGCTTCATAAAAATGCACTATTTCACTTACTTTGATAAACCATACAGGTGCCCAGTTTCCAACAATAGTGGGGAACCAAAGTACAAGACCAGTCAATCCCATGACAATAGTGCCCCAAATCAGTGCCCAATACTCCATTTTCTCAATATAATTATAATTATCATATTCAGGATGTTTCTTTTTCAGATGCAAATAGTATAGCATGGTATCTATTAACTGTGTTATATCACTATATCTTGGGAATAATCCCCATAATACATCACGACCTCTGGATGTAACTAATAAATATACAACATGGTAAACAGATAAGGCTATCATTACTAATGCAGATATACGATGTACCCATTGACGGATTACTTCATTTAATCCCAATGTGTACATAATTTCGCCATACACACTATCAGGGAATTTTAATTGAAATCCAGTTAAAGCCAGTATTATAAATGAGCTTAGCAATAACGTATGTTGTACCAATTCATTTTTGGTAAAACGTGGTATTCTGATTTCATTTTTTGACTTAATATACCTTGCCCGTAATTCATGAATAAATATTAACAAATTATGTAAAAACATCCATCCAATAACAACTACAATTAACCAAAAATAAACAGTTTCAACGACAGATTCAATTTTTGCTGCAGAATTAGATTGTGTAGTATGAGAATAACTGTTGGCAAAAGTTTCTGTAGCTTCGGAATGGCATTTTTTACAAGTAGCCAAAATATTGTTTTTATTGATAGATGATTCAGCGTGATCTTTAGGCAATATCTTATGAACATTATGACAATCAACACACATGGCCGCTTTTTTATCACCATGAGAAGCAGCAAGACCATGGTAACTATCTTCATAATTAACCGCATTCTTGTTCTCCAATCCATAACGTTGCGAAAGCAATAAATTCTGATGACATTGTAAACAGGTATTGTCCTGAATTTTTCGGATTTCATCTCTTTTGTCTGAGGTACTGATAGCTTTAATATTATGTTCACTGTGACAATCGTTGCAGGAAGGAGCACTGCGGATGCCTTTTTTAACCGCTATCCAATGGATAGATTTCTTATAATCGGCTGTAATATCAATATGACATTTCTCGCAGGTGTTGGGCAAACTTACAGAAGATATTTTGGAAACAGGTTGAACCCTGTTTTTAATATCATGTTTTCCATGGCAAGTCAGGCAACTGGGTGCATTTTTACTACCACTCATTAGTAATTTTCCGTGTACGCTTAATGAGTACATTTTACCCGGTTGATTAATCGATAAGGAATGTTTTTTTATGAAAGCAGAATCATCGTGACATTTACCACAGGTGGCAACCAGATTAACCGGTAAAACCTTACTGTTTTTTCCTTTTACAGGACTTACATCATGTGAACCATGGCAATTCCAGCATTGAGCTGCTTCATTGATACCTTCGGTTAAAGATAAACCATGTATACTTTCTTTATGTTCTTTTGCAATAGTACTATGGCATAAATAACAATCTGCCAGTACACCTTCTTTAGGTGCATTCTGATGATTTTTAAGGTTGTTCACAACATAACTGTGGCAATTGGAACAGGACAGATTTTTATGTACAGATTTTGTGAGTTCTTCTTTATGATTTCTTTTGACATGACAAATTGAACAACTTTCACTGGTTTTTTTAACAGTATGATATGGTACTGCCATAATACCAGGTTTGTGGCACTTTCCACAATATGATTTTTCTTTGTTTTTTGATTCAGAAGGAGAAACAATCTTATGTGTTCCATGACATGATTTGCAGTTTGGTGCTTTTGCTTCAGGAAGATGCAATAATTTCCGGTGTACATCATTCTGCATTTGTGAATTCAATGCCGAATGGCATTTAGTACAATCTACTTTTTTAATAGTTGCTTTTGAATGTTCCTGAGAAGTAATATCACTGTGACAATCGTCACATTTAATTATTTTATCATGAACGGTTTTTGCAACCAGATTTTCATGACAA
>CAIUKU010000121.1 GCA_903899825.1 uncultured Bacteroidales bacterium
CAGGAGCAGGTAATGAGCCAACCAACCTGTCCTGATGTTTTTCTCGTGATCTCCGTCGTGATCGTCGCCTTTGAACCCGGGCGGTGGAGCGACAGGTTTTGATGAAATAGAAGATGCACAGTATTATTCAGCAAAAACCATCAGATTTGTGCCTGATACTTTTACAAATCTCAGGATCATGACCTGGAACATCCGCTTTGGTGCAGGAAGGATACCCTGGTTTGGAGATGCATGTGGAAACAGGGTTATTTTATCTGAAAATGAGGTTTATGCTTCCTTACAAGCCATTGCCAATAAAATTAATGCGCTGAAGCCTGATATTTTGTTACTTCAGGAAGTTGATACAAAATCAAAACGTTCGGCATATATTAATCAATTGCAATGGTTGTTGGATCACACTTATTTTAATTATGCCGTTGCCGGCTATCAATGGAAAGCCCAGTTTATTCCAAGCGATGGACTGGGACGTCTGGAGGAAACAAATGCAATACTTTCCCGATGGAGTCTGAGTGATGCACATCGCATTCAGCTTGAGTTAAGAAAAGATCAGGATGAATTAACAAGGTATTTTTACGAACGTTGCTGTATGCTTAATTGTAAAGTTGCATTGCCACATACCAATAATTTTTATGCTGTAAACATTCACGCATCAGCTTTTGCAACCGACGATACCAAATACAAACATATTATTCAGTTTAAAAATGAACTCGATAGAATTAATGATATGGGAGGTATTTTTGTTGCAGGTGGTGATTTGAATACCTTACCACCTTATTCTGACACCACAGATTACTGTCTTCAGGATATATGTCCTGGCGAAAGCTTTCATAACAGTAGCGGGACCATGCATAAAGACGGGAGTAATTATACGACTGAAACGAATTGGCTGACCCCTTTGTATTTAAAATATAAACCTGCTGTTCCCACCGATATGTATGTGGGCAATCGGTCTAAATATTATACCCATACTATCAGACCTGCCCATTATTGGGACCGTACACTGGATTATTTGTTTACAAATAAAAAATGGGTAGATAATTCTGTGGTAACACATCAGGATGCAACAATAGAATCGGATCATACACCTGTAAGTGTATACATAAGCTTGTCTAAATAATATAAAATATGCATCGCTATTTATCAACCCTCGTTTTGGTTTTGTTTTTTATACCCCTGAATGCTCAGGATAGTATATGGTTCAGATACTGGACAGCCGGCACTTCCTATACCCTTCCCAGACATAGATTTGAACTCGGCATTCTTGAAGAATCACGTTTTGGGATTACGGATCATCTTGAAATTTCGTCCCATCTTTTACAGAATTTCCTGATACCTAATCTTAGCCTGAAGAAATGCTGGTATAGTTATCACGGGTTTAATCTCGCAACAAAACACGGTCTTTTTTACCCTTCTCCTTTTATGCGAACTGTTGCCAGAGAAGGAATAGGAGGTTTTATTTCACCTGAATTTGATATACCGGATGTGCTCATCATTAGCAATCAGATACTGCTCTCTTTTAGTCCGTTAAAATATACTTTATTAACAGCCTATTCCGGGATTAAGTTTTCTATCAGGGGAGGAGAATTAGACAGCCGGACTACCATTGATCTTCCTTTTTTATACCCCCGGCTTGCCGTTTTATATAGTCAGCCAGAACTGGATGCAGGTATTGATTTCAGGGGTTATTTTACAAAACGATTTGGATGGATGCTGGCAATTGATAATTATTGGTTGATGAATACCTCTTATAATTATTTTCTGGAAAACAATGTTTGCCTGACTTATACTTCCAAAAAACAGACTTTCAGAATTGAAACAGGGAGTAAACTATGTTATGGCGATTATTTGCCTGGTCCTCAATGGCATTTGCTTCCTATGCTTTCACTCGCAATTAAATTATAATAAACTGCTATGCTTTGCTACTCCATTGCAGTAAAAGAGATTTTAACCGATGATTATGTAATTGCTAAGCAATATATCCTATCAACTTTAACTAAATCAATATAATTCATTAAAAATCCTAAATGCAGGCTGTTATTTCAAATAATGCCTTAAATCCGCAAGAAAGAAATTAATTTATTAATAGTCACGGGGTGACTTAAAAAGCATTAATTATTTAAAATACTTGATAATAAATTAGTCACCCCGTGACTTGCGGATTTGAGTTAATGACAATATGATATATAATCTAGTTCACTGTATAAATGGTATTAAATTAAAAACAATATTGCATAAAATTGCCATCGATTTTTTTTATATATTTGCTACTTACAATCATTACTTATGCAGGAGAAACTCAACATCATTATTATTGGTACAGCTTACCCCTTCAGAGGCGGATTAGCAGCATTTAACGAGCGATTGGCCATTCAATTGCAAAATGATGGACACAAGGTAACAATCTTTACATTTAATTTGCAATATCCTGGCTTTTTATTCCCCGGGAAATCCCAATACTCTTCGGAAAAAGCTCCCGCCAATTTAATCATCAAACAAAAAATAAATTCTGTGAATCCTTTCAACTGGATTAAAGTTGGAAAAGAAATCAAAAAAGAAGCTCCTGATTTAATCATATTTTGTTACTGGATGGCATTTATGGCTCCCTGCTTTGGCACTATTGCCCGTATAGCCAAATCGGATAAATGCAAAACACTGGCCCTTATTCATAATATGATTCCCCATGAACCAAGTATACTCGATAAACTGTTTCCGGCTTATTTTGTAAATTCAATGGATGGATTTGTGGCAATGGCTGAATCGGTAAAAAGCGATATCAATCATTTTGATAAACTAAACAAACCCAAAGTGGTTTCTCCTCATCCCATTTATGATCATTACGGAGCAGCCATTACTAAAAAGGAGGCCATCTTAAAACTAGGACTTTCCGAAGAAAGTGCCTACATTTTGTTTTTCGGATTTATCAGGGCTTATAAAGGACTGGATTTACTGTTACGTGCATTTGCTGATGAACGCTTACGGAAATTTAAAATCAAACTCATCATAGCCGGTGAATTTTATGAAGATTCAAAACCCTATCTTGATCTGATTGAGCAACTTCATCTGAGTAACTGCATTGAATTAAAAACGAATTTTATTCCGGATGATGAAGTAAGAAACTATTTCTGTGCGGCAGATATAGTGGTTCAACCTTACAAAAATGCTACTCAAAGTGGTGTTACACAGATATGTTATCACTTCAACAAACCCATGATGGTAACCAATGTAGGCGGCTTAGCCGAAATAGTTCCCGATGGTATTTCCGGTTATGTAGTAGCACCGGATCCTAAAGCAATTGCCGATAAATTAGTTGACTTTTACGAAAACAATAAGATTGACAATTTTACGGAAGGAATTATAAAAGAAAAACAAAAATACCTGTGGAGTAAAATGACAGCATCGATTATTGAATTATACAGCAATTTGATTAAATAAAATCAGAACAAAAATCACTACCTACTGAAAGAAAACAATTTGCTTATCTATCCCAAGCCCAGCAATGGCGATGTTGTAACCCAACTCCCCGATAATACCC
Organism: uncultured Bacteroidales bacterium; assembly: GCA_903899825.1. GTDB lineage: Bacteria > Bacteroidota > Bacteroidia > Bacteroidales > JACABE01 > JACABE01. The sequence continues at coordinate 3,533 of CAIUKU010000121.1, forward strand.
AACAACTGAATATTTACAATGCATTAGGCCAAACCGTAAGAAGCATCAACACCCGGAATGAGAAAAAAATTATGCTTAGCCTGGAGATGGAAGGCATATATTTTGTCCGTTTGCAAGGTTGGTATGGTATAATTACAAAAAAATTGCTTGTAAACAGATAAAGTTTAGAGCATATGGTTTTTGTTAAATAAAATATAAGAGAACAGAATATTTGTATATTTGTGAAGTAAATAAAGATGGCATTTGCCTGAACTATACACCCAAATATAGAGATAATAGCACCTTGATTCAATCAGGATTTAACAACTAAGTGAAATAAACATGTCATAATATTTGTCAAATCAGGTGAAACCAATGTCAAAGTTTAAAACTTTGAC